>NZ_JBQLZP010000154.1:0-7466 GCF_052168335.1 Roseicyclus sp.
CGAACGGCTCGGGCAAGTCGACGCTGTCCTACGTCCTCTCGGGCCGCGACGGCTACGAGGTGACGGGCGGCGAGGCGACGCTGATGGGGCAGGACCTCCTCGGCATGGAGCCGGAGGAGCGCGCGGCGGCCGGTCTCTTCCTCGCCTTCCAGTATCCCGTCGAGATCCCGGGCGTCGGCAACATGACCTTCCTCAGGACCGCGCTCAACGCGCAGCGCAAGGCGCGCGGCGAGGAGGAGGTCAGCGCCGGCGATTTCCTCAAGCTGATCCGGGCGAAGGCCAAGGAACTCGACATCGACGCCGACATGCTGAAGCGCCCGGTGAACGTGGGCTTTTCGGGCGGCGAGAAGAAGCGCAACGAGATCCTGCAGATGGCACTGCTGGAGCCGAAGATGTGCATCCTGGACGAGACGGATTCCGGCCTCGACGTGGACGCGATGCGGCTCGTCGCGCAAGGCGTGAACGCGCTGCGGTCCGAGGGGCGCGGCTTCCTCGTCATCACGCACTACCAGCGGCTTCTCGACCACATCGTGCCGGACGTCGTCCACATCATGTCGGATGGCCGCATCGTGAAGACCGGCGGGCCGGAGCTGGCGCTCGAGGTCGAGAAGAACGGCTATGCCGACATCCTCGCGGAGGTGGCGTGATGGCTCTGGCGCAGGCGAAGGCCGACCTGACCGAGGCGCGGATCGCCGCGCTGTCGCTGCCGGGGGACGAAGCCCACTGGGCGGCCGAGGCGCGCCGGGGCGCGCTGTCGCGGCTCAGGGAGTACGGGCTGCCGACGCGGCGCGACGAATACTGGAAGTTCACCGACCCCGCGTCGCTCACGCAGGAGGGCGCGCCGCGCGCCGCGCTCTTCGACGGGGGGGACGAGGTGCCGCTCTTCGCGTCGATCGAGCGCCTCAGGATCGTGTTCGTCGACGGCGTCTTCGACCCCGCGCAGTCCGACGACCTGTCGCAGGAGGGCCTCGAGATCGAGCGCCTGCCGCAGGCGGCCTCGCGCGACATCCACTGGGCGCGCGACCTCTACGGCGTGCTCGAGGCGCGCGGGCAGGACCCGGTGCGCCGACCGCTCGCCGCCCTCAACACGGCCTTCGCCACGGATGGCCTCGTGATCCGGACGACGGGCCGCGTGTCGAAGCCGGTGAGCCTGATCTATCTCCACAAGTCGGAAACGTCCGACGCGATGCTCCATCACCTCGTGAAGGTCGAGACGGGCGCCGAGCTGACCGTGCTCGAGAACGGGCCGGCGGCCGCGCGATTCAACAAGTGCATGGAGGTCGAGGTCGCGAGCGGCGGCACCTTCCACCATGTCCGCGCGCAGGGCCGCGACCACGAGCGGCGGGCGGCGACGCACGTGTTCGCGCGGCTCGGCGAGGGGTCGGTCTACAAGTCCTTCACCCTGACGGCCAACGGCGTGCTCACGCGCAACGAGCACGTGATCGAGTTCACCGGCGACGACGCCGTGGCGCATGTCGCGGGCGCGGCGATGGGCGACGGCAAGCGCGGCGCGTTCCACCACGACGACACCGTGTTCATCACCCACGGCGCCGAACGCTGCGAGAGCCGGCAGGTCTTCAAGAAGGTGCTGCGGAACGGCGCCGAGGGCGTCTTCCAGGGCAAGATCCTGGTGAAGCCGGGCGCGCAGAAGACCGACGGCTACCAGATCAGCCAGGCGCTGCTGCTCGACGAGGATTCGTCGTTCCAGGCCAAGCCCGAGCTCGAGATCTACGCCGATGACGTGCAGTGCTCGCACGGCTCGACCACCGGCGCGATCGACGAGACGGCGCTCTACTACCTGCGCTCGCGGGGCGTTCCGGCCTCGGAGGCGACGGACCTCCTGGTGCTCGCCTTCATCGCCGAGGCCATCGACGAGATCGAGGACGAGCGGCTGCGCGACGACATCCGCACGCGGCTCGAGCAGTGGCTGGCCCGGAGGCGGCAGGCATAAGGCATGAGCGTCTCGCGCGACATCGTTGCGACGTGGCGGCGGCCGCGCGAGGTCATGCGGCGCCTGCTCGCGCAGGGCCGGCGCGAGGACCGCGCGCTCGCCTTCCTGATCGGCGCCTGCTTCCTGATCTTCGTGGCGCAGTGGCCGCGCATCAGCCGCGAGGCCTATTTCGCGGCCGAGGGCGACGCGCCGCTCCAGGCGCGGCTGGCGATCACCTTCTTCGCCATGCTGATGATCTGGCCGCTCATGGCCTATGCGCTCGGCGCGCTGACGCATCTCGTGGCAAGGCTCGTCGGCGGGCGCGGCACCTGGTATTCCGCGCGCCTCGCGCTGTTCTGGGCGCTGCTGGCCAGCACGCCCGCCTGGCTCCTCCATGGACTCGTCGCGGGGTTCATCGGGCCGGGTCCCGCGCAGAACCTGGTGGGCGCGCTCCTGCTCTTGGCCTTCCTCGCGATATGGGGCATCTGTCTCGGGGAGGCCGAGCGCGGCCCCGAGGCGGAGACGGCGCCATGACGGACATCGCGACACTCGGCTCGCTCCTGCGACTGGCGCGGGACACGGTCGCCAACCCGCGCGAGGGGGCGACGACCGTGCTCAGCTTCGCGCCGCGCCGCCAGGCGCTGTGGCTGATGTTCGCGCTGGTGGTCGTGGCCTCGCTCATGATGGGCGAGATCGTGGCGCTGGTGACGGTCCTGCCCGCCGACGGGCCGATGACCGGGCCCTTCGTGCAGTCGCCGCTGGCGCTCGGGCTGATCCAGGCGGCGTTCCTCTTCCTGATGATCCACGCGATCTACCACGTCGGGCGCTTTTTCGGCGGCAGCGGCAGCCTCGAGGAGGCCGCGCTCCTCGTCATCTGGCTCCAGTTCATCTTCATCTGCGTGCAGGTGATCCAGATCGTCGCCATCCTCGTCCTGCCGCCGCTGGCGGGCATCATCACGATCCTCGCCGTCGCGCTGTTCTTCTGGCTGCTCGTCAACTTCATCGCCGTCCTGCATGGCTTCACCTCGCTTGGGCTCGTCTTCGTGGTGACGCTTCTCGGGGCCTTCGGGATGCTCGTGTTCCTCAGCCTCGTGCTGGCGTCGCTCGGCGTCGTGGTGCCGACCGCGTGAGCGGGCTGTCTTCCGTTTCCCATCCGCGCCCGAAACCGGGCGAAGGAGCAAACATGTACGACATCGACGCGATCCGCTCCGACTTTCCGATCCTGTCCCGGCAGGTGAACGGCAAGCCGCTGGTCTACCTCGACAACGGCGCCTCGGCGCAGAAGCCGCAGGTGGTGATCGACGCGATCACGCAGGCCTATTCCATGGAATACGCCAACGTCCACCGGGGGTTGCACTACCTGTCCAACCTCGCGACCGAGAACTACGAGGCCGTGCGCGGCAAGATCGCCCGCTTCCTCGGCGTCCGGGACGAGCGCGAGATCGTCTTCACGTCCGGAACGACCGAGGGGATCAACCTCGTGGCCTATGGCTGGGCCATGCCGCGGATGCAGGCGGGCGACGAGATCGTCCTGACGGTCGCCGAGCACCACGCCAACATCGTGCCCTGGCACTTCCTGCGCGAGCGGCAGGGCGTCGTGCTGAAATGGGTCGAGGTGGACCGGAACGGCGATCTCGATCCGCAGGCGGTCATCGACGCGATCGGGCCCCGGACGAAGCTCGTCGCGATGAGCCACATGTCGAACGTGCTCGGCACCGTCTTCGACGTGAAGCCGGTGATCGACGCGGCGCACGAGCGGGGGGCGGCGGTGCTGGTCGACGGCAGCCAGGCGGCCGTCCACATGAAGCTCGACCTCGACGCGCTCGGGGCCGACTTCTACCCGGTCACGGGGCACAAGCTCTACGGCCCCTCGGGCTCGGGCGCGATCCACATCCGTGCCGAGCGCATGGCCGAGATGCGCCCCTTCATGGGCGGCGGCGACATGATCCGCGAGGTCCACCGCGACGAGATCACCTGGAACGACCCGCCGATGAAGTTCGAGGCCGGCACCCCCGGCATCGTCCAGCAGATCGGCCTCGGTGCCGCGCTCGACTATCTCGAGGGCGTCGGGATGGAGAACATCGCCGCCCACGAGAAGCGCCTGACCGAGTATGCGCGCGCCCAGCTCTCCGGCCTCAACTGGCTGAGCGTGCAAGGCAATTCCGCGCGGAAGGGGGCGATCTTCTCGTTCACGATGCAGGGCGCGGCCCATGCCCACGACATCTCGACGGTGCTCGACAAGAAGGGCGTCGCGGTGCGCGCGGGCCACCACTGCGCCCAGCCGCTGATGGAGCACCTGGGCGTCACGGCCACCTGCCGCGCGAGCTTCGGGATGTACAACACGGAGGCCGAGGTGGACGCGCTCGTCGACGCGCTCCAGCTCTGCCACGAGCTCTTCGCCTGAGGTCGGCCCGCCTCATTTCCGATTGCGGGCCCGTCCCCCCGCCGGTATAGGAACCCTCGCGCTGCACCCGTAGCTCAGCTGGATAGAGCGCTGCCCTCCGAAGGCAGAGGCCAGAGGTTCGAATCCTCTCGGGTGCGCCATTCTCCGCGAAACGGTCTTGGCTCTGGTCCTCGACGCTGCCGGGCGGCGGAACCGGCGGAGGGGCGGCAAGGTCCCGCCCGATGCACAAGTTTGTCCCCTTGTAAGCCAAATGTTGTCTTGAAACACGCCATAGTGTCGCCGAGAACGCGCACCTAGGCTTTCCCAGTCCGTCCGAGGCAAGGACCCATGCACGACACGACCCGCAGCGGCACCCCCGACATGCAGGCCTCGATCCTGCACCACCTGCACTACACGGTGGGCAAGGACGCCGGCCACGCCACCGTCTACGACTGGCGGATGGCGCTGTCCCACGCCATCCGGGACCGCATCGTCGACGTCTGGTTCTCCTCGACGAACCGCGCCTATGCGGCGGGCGCCAAGCGCGTCTACTACCTGTCGATGGAGTTCCTGATCGGCCGCCTGCTCGAGGACGGGCTGGTCAACCTCCGGATGCTCGACGCCGCCTGCGAGGCGCTCGACCGTTTCGGTCTCGATCCCGTGGCGGTGATCGCGGACGAGCCGGACGCCGCGCTCGGCAACGGCGGGCTCGGGCGGCTGGCGGCCTGTTTCCTCGAATCGATGTCGAGCCTGGGGGTTCCGGCCCACGGCTACGGCATCCGCTACGAGCACGGCCTCTTCCAGCAGCGCATCGTCGAGGGGCGGCAGGCGGAACTGCCGGAGACCTGGCTGCAGGAGCCGCACGCCTGGGAGTTCGAGCGCCCCGAGACGCGCTATCGCATCGGCTTCGGCGGGCAGGCGCGCGACGGCGCCTGGGAGCCGGGGGAGGCGGTGATCGCCGCCGCCTACGACACGCCCGTCGTGGGCTGGAACGGCGTCTGGGCCAACACGCTGCGGCTCTGGTCGGCGCGGTCGGTCCGCGGCTTCGATCTCGACAGCTTCAACCGGGGCGATTTCGTCGGCGCCGCCGCCCCCGAGGAGACCGCGCGCACGATCAGCCGGGTGCTCTATCCCAACGACACGACCGATATCGGCAAGGAACTCCGCCTGAAGCAGGAGTATTTCTTCACCGCCGCGTCGCTCTCGGACATCCTGCGCCGCTTCGAGGCGGAGCATGGCGATCTCGCGAAGCTGCCCGCCAAGGTCGCGATCCAGCTCAACGACACGCACCCCGCGATTGCCGGGCCCGAGCTGGTGCGCCTTCTCCACGACGAGCGCGGCATGGGCTTCGAGGAGGCGGTGGCGACGGCGCGCGCGACGCTCGGCTACACCAACCACACGCTGCTGCCCGAGGCGCTGGAGCGCTGGTCCGAGGGGCTCTTCGGCCGTCTGCTGCCGCGGCATCTCGAGCTCATCGACCGGATAGACCAGGCGCACCGCGCGGCGTATCCCGGCAGCTCCGTCCGCATCCACGACGCGGGCACGGTGAACATGGGCGAGCTCAGCTTCGTCATGGCGCACAAGGTCAACGGGGTCTCGGCGCTGCATACCGAGCTGATGAAGAAGTCGGTCTTCGCCGAACTGAACCGCCTGCATCCCGACCGGATCGTCAGCCAGACCAACGGCGTGACGCCGCGCCGCTGGCTCCTTTCCTGCAACCCGCGCCTGGCGGGGCTGATCACCGCGCGCATCGGCGAGGGCTGGGTCGCCGATCTCGAGCGGCTGTCGGAGCTCGAGAGCCATGTGGACGACCCGACATTCCTCGAGTCCTACGCCGAGGCCAAGCAGGCCAACAAGGTCGACCTCGCCAACTGGATCGGCGCGCGGCACGGCATCGCGCTGGACCCGGCGATGATGTTCGACGTGCAGATCAAGCGCCTGCACGAGTACAAGCGCCAGCATCTCAACATCCTCGAGGCCGTCGCCCTCTGGCAGGCGATGCGCGCCGACCCCAAGGCCGACTGGACGCCGCGGGTCAAGATCTTCGCGGGCAAGGCCGCGCCGGGCTACTTCTTCGCCAAGGACATCATCCGCCTGATCAACGACGTGGCCGAGGTGGTGAACGCCGATCCGCTGACGCGCGAGCGGCTGAAGGTGGTGTTCCTGCCCAACTACAACGTCAGTCTGGCCGAGCGGCTGATCCCGGCCTCGGACCTCTCCGAGCAGATCTCGACCGCGGGCAAGGAGGCCTCGGGCACGGGCAACATGAAGTTCGCCCTGAACGGCGCGCCCACCATCGGCACGCTCGACGGAGCGAACGTCGAGATCCGCGAGCATGTCGGTGCCGAGAACTTCTTCCTCTTCGGCATGACCGCCGAGGAGGCCGAGGCGCGGCGCAAGCTGCCGGGCCACGCGCAGCGCGCCATCGCCGCCGACCCGCGGCTTGCCGCCGCGATCGAAGCGGTGCGCGCGGGCGTCTTCTCGCCCGAGGAGCCGGGCCGCTACGCCCATGTTGCCGACAACATCGCCAATCACGACTACTTCCTCGTGGCCTCGGACTTCACCGATTACTGGCGCGCGCAGCGCGAGGTGGACGCCGTCTACCGCGACCGGGACGCCTGGACGCGGATGGCGGCCTTCAACACGGTGCGCTCGGGCTGGTTCTCCTCGGACCGCACGATCCGCGGCTACCTGAAGGACATCTGGGGGGCGGCGCCGCTCATCTGAGCGGCACACCCCGTCCCGCCCCATGGCGGATGTTGCACTTGGGCCCGGATCGCCTAGGCTCGGGCCGAGGTGGAGGGCCGCGTCCCGCGCGGCCGGAGGGAGACCAGGGGGGACCAGATGGTGGACAGCTCGTCGCAACTCATGCGCAACACGATGGCCTTCGTCCTCGCCGGGGGGCGGGGCAGCCGTCTGAAGGAACTGACCGACAAGCGCGCGAAACCCGCCGTCTACTTCGGCGGCAAGGCGCGGATCATCGACTTCGCGCTGTCGAACGCGCTGAACTCCGGCGTCCGCAAGATGGCGGTGGCGACCCAGTACAAGGCGCATTCGCTGATCCGCCACTGCCAGCGCGGCTGGAACTTCTTCCGCGCCGAGAGGAACGAGTATCTCGACATCCTGCCCGCGAGCCAGCGCGTGGACGAGCAC
>NZ_JBQLZP010000155.1:0-10017 GCF_052168335.1 Roseicyclus sp.
CGGCCTTGGCGCCGGCCTTGGTGGCCTGCCCCATCACGTCGTCGACCGAGGCGGGCGCCACCTTCGCGATCGCCGCCACGTCGTCGAGGAGCGCCAGCAGCCCGCTCATGTCCTCACCCCGTCCGCCTGATCCGGAGCGCCGAGCATACCGACGCCCGCCCCCGAGACAACCCGGCCGACGCCCGCCTTCGCGGCGGCGCGGCATCGCCCGCCGCCCAAAACCGCACCGATGTTAGCGCAAACGCCGGATGTTTTCGCTAACATGCCGGAAAGTCGCGATTTTTCGGCTTCACGCGGGCGGTATGCTTTTGTATCCGGTGCAGCATTGGCAGGGCTCTCGCGGATTTCAGGAAAGGCGCACTTCATGACGATCACTCTCGGCATCAACGGCTTCGGACGCATCGGACGCTGCACGCTGGCCCATATCACCGAGGCCGCCCGCAACGACGTCCAGGTGGTCAAGATCAACGCCACCGGCCCCATCGAGACCAATGCCCACCTCCTGAAATACGACAGCGTCCACGGCCGCTTCGGCGCCGAGGTGCGCGTCAAGGACGACACGATGGACCTCGGGCGCGGGCCGATGAAGGTCTTCTCCACCTACGATCCGGCCGAGCTCGACTGGGAGGGCTGCGATGTCGTCCTCGAATGCACCGGCAAGTTCAACTCGCGCGACGCCGCCGCGGTCCACCTGACCCGCGGCGCGCGCCGCGTCCTCGTCTCCGCGCCCGCGAAGAACGCCGACAAGACCGTCGTCTACGGCGTGAACCATCGCGAGCTGCTCGACAGCCACCACGTCGTCTCGAACGGCTCCTGCACGACGAACTGCCTCGCGCCGCTCGCCAAGGTGCTGAACGACGCCATCGGCATCGAGCGCGGGATCATGACGACGATCCACAGCTACACCGGCGACCAGCCGACGCTCGACCGCCGCCACAAGGACCTCTACCGCGCGCGCGCCGCCGCCATGGCGATGATCCCGACCTCGACGGGGGCCGCCAAGGCGCTGAAGGAGGTGCTGCCGGAACTCGAAGGGCGCCTCGACGGCACCGCGCTGCGCGTGCCCACGCCCAACGTCTCCTGCGTCGACCTGACCTTCGAGGCGAGGAAGGACGTGACCGTGGCCGACGTGAACGAGGTCGTGCGCGAGGCGGCCGAGGGGCACATGCGCAGCGTGCTGGCCTACGACCCCGAGCCCAAGGTCTCGATCGACTTCAACCACACGACGCATTCCTCGATCTTCGCGCCCGACCAGACCAAGGTGGTGGGCGGCCGCACGGTGCGGGTGCTCGCGTGGTACGACAACGAATGGGGCTTCTCGGCGCGGATGGCCGACGTCTCCGCCGCGATGGGCCGCCTCCTGCACTGAGCGCACTTCCGCGCCGCGGCGTGTGCGGGCTTGGCCCGGGCCGCGGCGCGTGCCACTCTGCCCGCAACAACGGGCAGCGGAACGAAGCGGCGGCAGGACATGACGAACAGCGTTGCAGCCTGGCTCGCCGCCTTCATCGTCGCTTGCGTCCTCGCCGACGCGGTCCTGAACGAGGGCGACGTCGTCTTCTTCCTCGCGCGGAAATTCGCCGGGCTCCTCGACTGGATGGCCTTCTGGCGCTGAACGCCGCGGCGGTCCTACCCTCCTGCGGGGTTGTGTCGCCGCGCCCCGCCCCCCATTCTGGTTTGCAGGAGCGGGACGCCCCGGCTAGGGATGTTAGCGGTAACATCAGGTCGGGCGGCGTCCCGGCCACGCGTGCACACGGCCGGCAAGGCCCTGCGAGGAGCGGAGAGAACATGGCAGTCAAGGTCGCGATCAACGGATTCGGACGCATCGGGCGCAACGTGCTGCGCGCCATCATCGAGTCGGGGCGCACCGACATCGAGGTGGTGGCGATCAACGATCTCGGGCCCGTGGAGACGAACGCCCACCTCCTGCGCTACGACAGCGTCCACGGCCGCTTCCCGGCCGAGGTGAAGGTGACGGGATCGGGCATCGACGTCGGCCGCGGCCCGATCGAGGTCACCGCGATGCGCGACCCCAGGGAGCTTCCCTGGGGCGACGTCGACATCGTCCTCGAATGCACCGGCATCTTCACCGACAAGGAGAAGGCGCAGGTCCACCTCGAGACCGGGGCGAGCCGGGTCCTCGTCTCGGCCCCGTCCAAGGGGGCGGACAAGACCATCGTCTACGGCGTCAACCACGACAGGCTGACGAAGGACGACCTGATCGTCTCGAACGCGTCGTGCACGACGAACTGCCTCGCGCCGGTGGCCCATGTCCTGCACCGGGCGGTGGGCATCGCGCGCGGCTTCATGACGACGGTGCATTCCTACACCGGCGACCAGCCGACGCTCGACACGATGCACAAGGACCTCTACCGCGCGCGCGCCGCCGCCATGTCGATGATCCCGACCTCCACGGGCGCCGCGCGCGCCGTGGGCCTCGTCCTGCCGGAACTCGACGGCCGGCTCGACGGCGTCGCGATCCGGGTGCCGACGCCGAACGTCTCGGTCGTCGACCTGACCTTCGAGGCGTCGCGCGACACCAGCGTCGAGGAGATCAACGACGCGATCCGCAAGGCGGCCTCGTCCGGCCCGCTCAAGGGCGTGCTCGGCTACACCGACGAGAAGCTCGTCTCGATGGACTTCAACCACGACGCCCATTCCTCGATCTTCCACACCGACCAGACCAAGGTTCTCGACGGCAACATGTGCCGGATCCTGTCGTGGTACGACAACGAATGGGGCTTCTCCAACCGGATGGCGGACACCGCGGTCGCCATGGGCAGGCACCTCTGAGAGACCGCGCTCCAAAGTGCGTATTTGGAGAAAGATGAAGACGGGCGCGCGCCTTTCCTTCATCTTTCCGGCAAATACGCATGTCGGTCGGCCGGAGGCTGGCGCGCCGGGCGTTCTTTGCTATGACCTCGGGAGACGCATCCTGAGGAGGCCCCGATGACCTGGAAGACGCTCGACGACATGGATCTCGGCGGGAAGATCGTGCTGACCCGCGTCGACATCAACGTCCCCGTCGAGGACGGGCGGGTGTCGGACGCGACGCGGATCGAGCGGATCGTGCCGACGGTGCGCGACATCCTGGCCGCGGGCGGGCGCCCGGTGCTGCTGGCGCATTTCGGGCGGCCGAAGGGCCAGCCGGTGCCGGAGATGTCGCTCGGCCAGGTGGTGCCGGCGCTCGAGGCGGCGCTCGGGCAGGAGGTGGCCTTCCTCGAGGCGCCCGACCGCGCGGCGCTCGAGGCGCTGGCGCCGGGGGCGGTGGCGCTGCTGGAGAACACGCGCTTCCATCCCGGCGAGGAGACGAACGACCCCGAGCTTGCCCGCGCCTACGCCGCGCTCGGCGACGTCTACTGCAACGACGCCTTCTCGGCGGCGCACAGGGCCCATGCCACGACGGAAGGCATCGCGCACCTGCTGCCCGCCTGCGCGGGGCGGCTGATGGAGGCGGAACTGCGCGCGCTGGAGGCGGCGCTGGGCGCGCCGGAGCGCCCGGTTCTCGCCGTCGTGGGCGGGGCCAAGGTCTCGACCAAGCTCGATCTCCTGTCGAACCTGATCGAGAAGGTCGACATGCTGGTGATCGGCGGCGGCATGGCGAACACCTTCCTCGCCGCCGAAGGCGTGGACGTGGCGCGCTCGCTCTGCGAGCACGACCTCGGCGAAACGGCGCGGGAGATCCTCGCCAAGGCCGGGGAGACGGGCTGCGAGATCATCCTGCCGACGGACGTTGTGGTGGCCGAGGCCTTCGCGGCCAATGCCGAGAACACCACCGTCGCGGCGACCGCCGTGCCGCCCGGCACGATGATCCTCGACGCGGGCCCCGAGAGCGTCGCGCGTATCCGCGCCGCGATCGACCGGGCGCGGACGCTGATCTGGAACGGACCCCTCGGCGCCTTCGAGATCCCGCCCTTCGACGCGGCGACGAACGCGGCGGCGGAACATGCCGCGACGCGCAGCGCGGGCGGGCAGCTCGTCTCGGTCGCGGGCGGCGGCGACACGGTGGCGGCGCTCAACCGCGCGGGCGCGGCGGAGCGGTTCAGCTACGTCTCGACGGCGGGCGGCGCATTCCTCGAGTGGATGGAGGGCAAGACGCTGCCGGGCGTCGCGGCGCTCGACCGGGGCTGAGCCCGCGCGATGTTTGCGCCACCATGATGGACAGGGCGCGCCTGCGCGAATATTCCTCCCGCCCAAGGGGCATTTGAGAGAACGGAGAGGATTTTCATGACGAACGACGCGATGCGCGAGCAGATGAAGAGCGGCCGGGGCTTCATCGCGGCCCTCGACCAGTCGGGCGGATCGACGCCCAAGGCGCTGCGGCTCTACGGGATCGGCGAGGAGGCCTATGCCTCCGAGGACGAGATGTACGACCTCATCCACGAGATGCGGACCCGCATCGCCACGGCGCCCGCCTTCACCGGCGACAAGGTCGTGGGCGCGATCCTCTTCGAGAAGACGATGGACCGGGAGATGGGCGGCAAGCCCTCGGCGGCGTTCCTCTGGGAGGAGCGGGGCGTGGTGCCCTTCCTCAAGATCGACAAGGGGCTCGAGGCGGAGGCCGACGGCGTCCAGCTGATGAAGCCGATCCCGGGCCTCGACGCGCTGCTCGACCGGGCGGTGGCGCACGGCATCTTCGGCACCAAGGAGCGCTCCGTCATCTCGGCGGCGAACCCGGCGGGGATCGAGGCCATCGTCGCCCAGCAGTTCGACCTCGGGCGGCAGGTGCTGGCCAAGGGTCTCGTGCCGATCCTCGAGCCGGAAGTGACCATCAGCATCGCCGACAAGGCGGCGGCGGAGGAGCTTCTGCTCGCCTCGATCCAGAAGCATCTCGACGGGCTCGACACGCCCGTGATGCTGAAGCTGTCGCTGCCGACCAAGGCGAACCTCTACGCGCCGCTCATCGCGCATCCCAAGGTGCTGCGCGTCGTGGCGCTGTCGGGCGGCTACAGCCGGGACGAGGCGAACGCCAAGCTGGCGGAAAACCACGGCATGATCGCGAGCTTCAGCCGCGCGCTGACCGAGGGGCTGTCGGCGCAGCAGTCGGACGACGAGTTCAACGCGACCATCGCCGCGACGATCGACTCGATCTACGGCGCCTCGATCACCTGAAGGCGGGGCCGATCCGTTCCAGGAGCGGCTGCGGGTGGGCGAGCGCGTGGCTGCCCGCCAGGTGGCCGCGTTCGCCCGCGAGACGGGTCGCGGCGAAGGCGTCTCCGACCGGCGCGGGTGCTGCCCGGAGGAGGACGGAGGCGGTCAGGAGGAGCGCGGTCCGCTCGGCGAACCAGCGCGCCTCGGCCTCCGGCGGCAGGCCGGGCCAGCGCGCGCGGTGGGTCTCGAGCGCGGCGTCGTAGGCGCGGCTCGCCCCCTTCGCGGCGTCGAGATCGGCCTGAAGCTGCGCGCCCGCCCCGGGCTCCTTCGCCAGCGTCCGCAGGATGTCGAGGCAGATGACGTTGCCCGACCCCTCCCAGATGCCGTTCAGCGGCGCCTCGCGGTAGAGCATCGGCAGGGCCGTGTCCTCGACATAGCCCATGCCGCCGAGGCCCTCCATCGCCTCGACGATGACACGGGGGGCGAGCTTGTTGTTGAGGAACTTGGCGAGCGCCACCGCGACGCGGGCGAAGGGCGCGCGGGCGGGATCGTCGAAGGCGCGCGCGACGTGGAGGCCGAGGGCCGTCGCCCCCTCCCAGTCGAGGGCGAGGTCGGCGAGGAGCGCGCGCATCAGCGGCTGGTCGGCGAGGCGGCGCTGGAAGGCGCTCCGATGCAGGACCCAGTGCGCGAGGTGGTCGAGCGCCGCGCGCATGAGGCCTGCGGGCGCCATGGCCGTGTCGAGGCGGGTGTGATGCACCATGCGCAGGATCGCGGGGATGCCGCGCCCCTCCTCGCCCACGAGGAATGCGACCGCCCCGTGATATTCGATCTCGGCCGAGGCGTTGGCGCGGTTGCCGAGCTTGTCCTTCAGCCGCTGGAGGTGGATCGCGTTCCGCGTCCCGCCCTCGAGCCAGCGCGGCACGAGGAAGCAGGTCAGTCCCGCCCCGGTCTGCGCGAGCGTCAGGAACCCGTCGGACATTGGCGCGGAGCAGAACCACTTGTGCCCCGTCAGGCGCCAGTGCCCGTCCGCGCGCTCGGCCCGCGTGGCGTTCGTGCGCAGGTCCGAGCCGCCCTGCTTCTCGGTCATCGCCATGCCGAGGGTCGCCCCGCGCTTCTGTGACAGGGGCGCCACGGCGGGATCGTAGGCGGCGGCGGTCAGCTTCGGCACCCAGTCGCGGGCGAGGTCCGGCGCGGCGGCCCGGAGCGCGGGAACGGCGGCGTAGGTCATCGTCATCGGGCAGCAGGCGCCGGGCTCGACCTGGCTCATCAGGTAGACCTGCGCCGCGTGCGTCAGGTGGCTGCCGCCCGTCCAGGGCCCGGAGGCATAGCCCGCGCCGAGCCCCAGCGCCATGAGCCGGTGGTAGGCGTCGGTGAAGGCCACTTCGTCGAGGCGCCGCCCGCCCGCGTCGAAGAGGCGAAGCTCCGGCAGGCGGCGGTTCGCCTCGCGCCCCCACTCGGCCACCTCGGCCCGGCCGAGGGCCTGCGCGAAGGCCGCCGCGTCGGCGCCCTCGCCATGGCACCGCAGCGCCGGGTCGCCCGCCAGGAGGTCGCGGTCGCCGATGGCCGGCGGCTGGTTCGTCACCTCATGATTGGCGAGGCGGATTGTCGGCTCCATTGCAACACCTCCCGGGGAACAGGATAGGCGCGGGGAATCAAGGCGTCACGGGGGATTCACAAATGCCCGCGCCTGTGCGATTCTCCGCGCCAAGGCGCACGCCAGAGGCGCCCCGCGAGGCGAGGCAGAAGCATGTTCCGCAACATCTCCTGGTCCGGGCTGGGCATCACCACGGTCCTCCTGCTGGTCGCGGGCTACTTCACCTTTACCGCCGTGCAGGGGACCTACGGCCTCTTCCGCCGCATCCAGATCGAGGCCGAGGCCGAGCGCCTGGCGCTGGAACTCGCCCGCCTCGAGGCCGAGACGGGGCGGATGGAGATTTTGACCCGCCGCCTCTCGGACGACTATCTCGACCTCGACCTCCTCGACGAGCGGGCGCGCGACGTGCTGGGCTACGTCCGCCCCGACGAGATCGTCCTGCCCTGACCGGGCCCCCTCCCCCTGCGTCACCTTAGCGGCCAAAGGGGGGGTGTCATGCCGCCCGCGCTTTGCTATGGATAGTTCAACGTTAAACTATCCCATTGGGCGGGGAGGACCTGAACCGCATGGCGACCCGGAAAACCGCTGCAACATCAGCCGCCAAGCCGAACGTATCGGCCGAGGAGCTGAAGGCCTACTACCGTGACATGCTGCTGATCCGTCGATTCGAGGAAAAGGCCGGCCAGCTCTACGGCATGGGGCTGATCGGGGGCTTCTGCCACCTCTACATCGGGCAGGAGGCCGTCGTCGTCGGTCTCGAGGCCGCCGCGGACGAGGGCGACAAGCGCGTCACCTCCTACCGCGACCACGGCCACATGCTCGCCTGCGGCATGGACCCCAAGGGCGTCATGGCCGAGCTCACGGGCCGCGAGGGCGGCTACTCCAAGGGCAAGGGCGGCTCGATGCACATGTTCTCGAAGGAGAAGCACTTCTACGGCGGCCACGGCATCGTCGCCGCCCAGGTGCCGATCGGCGCGGGCCTCGCCTTCTCGGACAAGTACAAGGGCAACGACCGCGTGACCTTCACCTATTTCGGCGACGGCGCGGCCAACCAGGGCCAGGTCGCCGAGACCTACAACATGGCCCAGCTCTGGGATCTGCCCTGCATCTTCGTGATCGAGAACAACCAGTACGCCATGGGCACCAGCGTGAAACGCGCCACGAAGTCCCCCGACTTCTGGGAGCGCGGCGCCGCCTACGGCATCGCGGGCGAGGCGGTGGACGGGATGGACGTCCTCGCCGTGAAGGCGGCGGGCGAGAAGGCCGTCGCGCACTGCCGCGCGGGCAAGGGCCCCTACATCCTCGAGGTGATGACCTACCGCTACCGCGGCCACTCCATGTCCGACCCCGCGAAGTACCGCACGCGCGAGGAGGTGCAGGAGATGCGCGAGAAGCGCGACGCCATCGAGCACGTGCGCCAGCTCCTGCTGACCGGCAAGCACGCGACCGAGGACGATCTCAAGAAGATCGACAAGGAAATCAAGGACATCGTGAACGAGGCCGCCGATTTCTCGAAGGAGAGCCCCGAGCCCTCGCTCGACGAGCTCTGGACAGACATCTACGCCGAAGTGGCGCCGCAGGACGCCTGAGGGGAGACGACGACAGATGGCAACCGAGATCCTGATGCCCGCCCTCTCTCCGACGATGGAAGACGGCACGCTGGCCCGCTGGCTGGTGAAGGAAGGCGACACCGTGTCGGCGGGCGACATCCTCGCCGAGATCGAGACCGACAAGGCCACGATGGAATTCGAGGCCGTGGATGAGGGCGTGATCGGCAAGATCCTCGTGGCCGAGGGCACCGAGGGCGTGAAGGTCAACAGCCCCATCGCCATTCTTGTAGAAGAAGGCGAGGACGTGCCCGAGAAGACCGGAGGCGGCGCGGCCCCCGCCCCCGTGGCGCTCGAGACCTCCGAGGGACGCGCCGACCCCGCCCCCGCGACGGCCGCCCCCGCGCCGCAGCCGCGCAAGGCCAACGCGTCGCCCGACTGGCCGGCGGATGCCGAGATGAAGAAGACGACCGTGCGCGAGGCGCTCCGCGACGCCATGGCCGAGGAGATGCGCCGCGACGACACCGTCTTCGTCATGGGCGAGGAGGTGGCCGAGTACCAGGGCGCCTACAAGGTGACGCAGGGCCTGCTGGACGAGTTCGGCGCGCGCCGCGTGATCGACACGCCGATCACCGAGCACGGTTTCGCCGGGCTCGGCGTCGGCGCGGCCTTCGGCGGCCTCAGGCCCATCGTCGAGTTCATGACCTTCAACTTCGCCATGCAGGCGATGGACCAGATCGTCAACTCGGCGGCCAAGACGCTCTACATGTCGGGCGGCCAGATGGGCGCGCCGATGGTGTTCCGCGGCCCGAACGGCGCGGCGGGCCGCGTCGCCGCCCAGCACAGCCAGGATTTCGCGGCCTGGTATGCCTCCATCCCCGGCCTGAAGGTCGTGCAGCCCTACTCGGCCGCCGACGCCAAGGGCCTCCTCAAGACCGCGATCCGCGACCCCAACCCGGTGATCTTCCTCGAGAACGAAATCCTCTACGGCCGCTCCTTCGACGTGCCGCAGGTGGACGACCTCACGATCCCCTTCGGCAAGGCCCGCATCTGGCGCGAGGGCACGGACGTGACCATCGTGAGCTTCGGCATCGGCATGACCTACGCGCTCGAGGCCGCCGAACAGCTCGCGAAGGAGGGGATCGACGCCGAGGTGATCGACCTCCGCACGCTGCGCCCGCTGGACTACGACACCGTCATCGCCAGCGTGCAGAAGACCAACCGCTGCGTGACGGTGGAGGAAGGGTTCCCGGTCTGCTCGATCGGCAACCACCTCTCGGCCTACATCATGACGCACGCCTTCGACTATCTCGACGCGCCGGTCCTGAACTGCACGGGCAAGGACGTGCCCATGCCCTACGCCGCGAACCTCGAGAAGCTGGCCCTGACCTCGGTCAAGGAGGTCATGGATGCGGTCAAGGCCGTGACCTACCGCGGATGATGCGCGTGCTCGGCAAGACGCGGGCCTCGGACGCCTACCGCATCGGCCTCGACATCGAGGGGGCCGAGGTGGTGGCGCTGATCCCCGAGGCGTTGCTGTCGGCCGAGCACGGGCAGACGGCCCGCGTGTCCCACCAGGCCGCCTACGAATGGATCGAGAGCCAGGCGCACGCGCTGGTCCACGCGATCCGCACGCTCCACTCCGGCGCCCGCCCGAGGGCGCCCTTCGACCAGATCACGCTCGAGACCGCCGCCTGAGCGGCGAGCGACAAGGGAGAGCCCCGACGATGCCGACCGAGATCCTGATGCCCGCCCTCTCTCCGACGATGGAAGACGGCACGCTGGCCC
>NZ_JBQLZP010000156.1:0-2285 GCF_052168335.1 Roseicyclus sp.
GATGACGATCGCCTGCCTTCTCGCCACCACGCTGACCGCGTGCTGCCGCGCGAACGGCCTGCCGGAGCCCGAGGGACTGACCGTCTAGCGCGATCCGATCAGGCAGAAGCCGTGGCCGAAGGGATCGGCCATGAAGGCGGCGGGCGGGCGGCCCGGCACCTCGTGGTAGGCCTCCAGGGTGGCGCCGAGGGCGCGCGCGCGGTCGCGGGTGGCGGGCACGTCCGCGACGTGGAAATCGAGATGCACGGGCGTCCAGTGGCGGGCGTAGCCGCGCCGGATCTGCGGGTCCCGGCAGGGGTTCGTGCCCTCGGCCCGTTCGATCAGCAGGAGGGACTGCGCCCCGCCGCCGAGGACGCAGAGGTGGGGCAGGGGCCTTGCCCCCTCCGGGAGGTCGAGGAGGCCGCCGTAGAAGCGGATGCCGGCCGCGAGGTCGGGGACGTCGATGCTGATGCCGATCCTCATGCCGTGGCCTCGAGGCGGGCGTAGCAGGCCTCCATCCCGTCGGTCATTCCGGTGGCGAGGGCCGCGTCCCGCGCCTCTCCGCTTGCGAAGGTCATGATCATCTCCATGGCGGTGCCGCTGCCCTCGGCGGTGAAGGTGGTGACGATGCGGGTGTCCGGGGTGGTGAGATCGGGCAGGTGCATCCGCTCGACATGCTCGATCCGGTGCGGCGGGTCGAGGGCGACGTATTCCCCCGTGATCTCGAATTCGGGGAAGCCCTCGCCCCGCCAGCGCATGCGGAAGCGTCCGCCCGGGCGGGCGTCGTGCTCGCAGAGGACGATCTCGGAGCCTTCGGGCCCGGACATCCAGCGCCGGACGAGGTCGGCCTCGGTATGGGCGGCGAAGACGCGCGCGGGCGGCGCGGGGATGTGGCGGCGCAGGACGACCTGCCGGCCGCCGAGAAGCTGCGTCTCAAGGCTCATCGTTGCCGGTCCTTTCGGGGGGAGTGGCGAGGAGGGCGTCGAGGCGGGCGTAGTTCGCCTCCATCGCCATGCGGAAGTCGTCGAGCCAGGCGTCGATCTCGGCGAGGCGGTGAGGCGCGAGGCGGAAGATGCGGCGGGTGCCCGCGCGCCGCTCGGTCACGAGGCCGGCGCGGCGGAGGGTCGCGAGGTGCCGGGACACCGCGGGCTGTGTCAGGGCGAAGGGGGCGGCGAGTGTTCCCGCGCTCGCCTCGCCCTCGCGCAGCCGCGCCAGGATCGCCCGGCGGGTCGGATCGGAAAGGGCGGCGAAGAGATCGTCGAGGGAGGCATTCATGACGCCTCCCTTATATAACGATTCGAT
The DNA here is from genome assembly GCF_052168335.1 of Roseicyclus sp. Taxonomy (GTDB): domain Bacteria; phylum Pseudomonadota; class Alphaproteobacteria; order Rhodobacterales; family Rhodobacteraceae; genus Roseibacterium. The sequence goes on from NZ_JBQLZP010000156.1 coordinate 1,282, forward strand.
CATGTAAGGAATGATCTTCGCGCCGTCCTTCGGAGGGCGGTCCGGCGGACCTCAGTTCCGGGCTGGGAAATGCGGCCTGTCGGGATTGTAGTGGGTGGCGAGGTAGTCGAGGATCTGCGCGCGGTCCTCCTCGTGGAGCTCGGCCATCCCCATGTCCTCGACCATCCAGACGAGGATCTCGTCCCAGCCCTCGCGGGTCTGGCCCTGCTGGGCGATGATCATCTCGGAATGGCAGATGGTGCAGAGGTCGTAGGTGATCTGCGCGCCGGGGGCCACGTGGAGGATGCCCACGTCGTAGATCACTTCGGAGCGTCCCTGGTCGTCGGTCACGGTGGTCTGCGCGGTCGCGGCGCCGTGGATCAGCGGCGCGGCGAGCAGGGCGGCCAGCAGGAGCTGGGCCTGTCGGGTGGTCATGTCGTGCTGTCTCCTGTCGGGGAAAGGGCGCCGCGCAGGCCGCGCCGCGCCCTTCCTTGCGTCACTCGGCCCGTCAGCCGGCGATCACGCCGATGCGGTGCATCGAGTTGTTGTTGTAGCCGCGCGGGTTCCAGGCGACCGCGTGGGGCTGGGACACGCCTTCGCTGTCGGTGGCGCGGGCCCAGACCTCGTAGTAGCCGGCCATCGGGAAGGTGACGTTGGTGCGCCAGTTCTGCCAGGCGCCCCGGTTCACCGGCGCGTCGAGCTCGGCCTCGGTCCAGGTGGCGCCGAAATCGACGGAGACCTCGAGCCGCTCCACCGTGCGGTCGCCCACCCAGGCATGGCCGCGCACCTCGGTCGAGAGGCCGGTCTCGGCGCCGTTCGCGGGGAAGGTCACGATGGACTTCACCGGCATCGGCCCCATGATGACCATGTCCTCGTCCGCGACCTCCGTTCCCGGCGCGACCGGGAAGGCGGGCACGCGATAGGACTGGCCGCCCATCTTCTCGCCGTCATGGACCACGTCGCGGACCCAGATCCGCGTCAGCCATTTCTGCGAGCAGGAGCCCGGCCAGCCCGGCACCACGAGG
>NZ_JBQLZP010000157.1:0-1801 GCF_052168335.1 Roseicyclus sp.
CGGGCTTACAAATCACTTACAAAATTGGTTGTTTTGCCCGAATTATGCCGAATTTTTCGGCAGGTCGCGAAAATCCGCCGACGGTGACGGCCCCGCGGCCCTCAGAGCCAGTCCCTGAGAATCGGAATGAGCGGCTCGTCCGCCGGCGGCATCGGGTAGGACCGAAGCTCCGTCCCGCGCGCCCAGGCGAGTCGCTGGCCCTCGCGCGGCTGGGGCACGCCGTCCCACTTGCGGCAGGCGAAGAGCGGCATCAGCAGGTGGAAATCCGGGTAGGCATGGCTCGCGAAGGTCAGCGGCGCGAGGCAGCTCGACCAGGTCTCGATCCCGAGCTCCTCGTGCAGCTCGCGCACCAGCGCCGCCTCGGGCGTCTCGCCGGGTTCCACCTTGCCGCCGGGGAATTCCCAGAGCCCCGCCATGGACTTGCCCTCCGGCCGCTGCGTCAGGAGCACGCGGCCGTCGCGGTCGATCAGCGCCACGGCGGAGACGAGGACGATCTTCACGCGCGCCCCGAGCCCAGGATCACGAGCGGTAATCCGCGTTGATCTCGATGTAGCGGGCCGTCAGGTCGCAGGTCCAGACCGTGGCGGACCCGCGCCCGAGGCCGAGATCGACGGCGACGACAAGCTCCTCGCCCTTCATGTAGCCCGCGCCGTCCTCCTCCCGGTAGGTCTCGGCGCGCCAGCCCTTCTCGGCCACGAGGATGTCGCCGAAGCGGATCGTCAGCCGGTCGCGGTCGGCCTCGGCGCCCGACTTGCCCACGGCCATGACGATCCGGCCCCAGTTCGGGTCCTCGCCCGCGATCGCGGTCTTCACCAGCGGCGAATCGGCGATGGCGCGCGCCACCTTTTCGGCGTCACGGACGGACTTCGCGCCGGTCACGCGGACCTCCACGAGCTTCGTCGCGCCCTCGCCGTCGCGCACGATCTGGAGCGCGAGGTCCTGCATCACGCGGCCGAGCGCGGCGGCGAAGACCCGCCCCTCGGCGCTGCGGCCCGAGGAGATGGGCGGCGTCTGCGCCCGGCCGGTGGCGACCAGCAGCACGGTGTCCGACGTCGACGTGTCGCTATCCACGGTCACGGCATTGAAGCTCGTCTTCGTCGCCGCGCTCAGCATCGACTGCAGGCCGTCGCGCGTCACGTTGGCGTCGGTGAAGATGTAGCCCAGCATCGTCGCCATGTCGGGCGCGATCATGCCCGAGCCCTTGGCGATGCCGGCGATGGTCACGGTCCTGCCCGCGATCTCGACCTGCTCGACCGCGCCCTTCGGGAAGGTGTCGGTCGTCATGATGGCGCGCGCCGCCGCTTCGAAGCGGTCGGCGGAGAGGCCGGCGACGAGCTCTGGAAGGATGCCCGTGATCCGCTCGGACGGAAGCGGCTCGCCGATGACGCCGGTGGACGAGGTGAAGACATGCTCCGGCGGAATGCCAACGGCCTGCCCCGCGGCGGCCGAGATGGCGGCCACGTCGCGCGCGCCGCGCTCCCCGGTGAAGGTGTTGGCGTTGCCCGAGTTCACGACGATGGCGAAGCCGTGACGCGGCTTCTCGGTCAGCTTGGCGAGCTTCGCCTGGCAGTCGAGGACGGCGGCCGAGCGTGTGGCCGAGCGGGTGAAGACCCCGGCGACCGTGCTGCCCGGCGCGATGTCCACCAGCATCACGTCCGTTCGCCCGGCATAGCGGACGCCCGCCGCCCCGGTGGAGAAGAGCACTCCCTCGACAGGCGGGATGGACGGAGACGCCGCGGGTGCCAGCGGCGACACCTGCAACCGTTTCTTCTTCGGAGCGGGGGAGGGTGCGGCCGGCTTC
>NZ_JBQLZP010000158.1:0-1150 GCF_052168335.1 Roseicyclus sp.
CCAGTATTTCGTGCCGTTCAGCACGTATCGGTCGTTCCGCTTCTCGGCGCGGAGCTTCATGCCCACGACGTCCGAGCCTGCGCCCGCCTCCGACATGGCGAGCGCGCCGACATGCTCGCCCGAGACGAGGCGGGGGAGATACTTCGCCTTCTGCTCGGGGGTGCCGTTGAGCTTGATCTGGTTGACGCAGAGGTTCGAATGCGCGCCGTAGCTGAGCCCCACGGAAGCGGAGACGCGGCTGATCTCCTCGACCGCGACGGTATGGGCGAGATAGCCCATGCCCGCGCCGCCGAACTCCTCGTCCACGGTGATCCCGAGAAGCCCGAGTTCGCCCATCTCGCGCCAGAGCTCGTTCGGAAACGCGTTCTTGCGGTCGATCTCGGCCGCCATCGGCTTCACCCGGTCCTGCGCCCAGCGGTGGACCATCTCGCGCAGCGCGTTGACGTCCTCGCCCAGGTCGAACGTCATCGAGGCCATGAACATGGCGCCCGCCCTCCCTTAATTGAACGGTCGTTCATTTAATACGATCCGTGCGCGGCGCTGTCAAAGGATTCGGGAGCTGCGGCGGCCTGGATCGGCCCTTGCCCTGCCCCGCGCGGGGTGATCCTCTGGACGGCGGACCCGACCTGCCGAGGATGCCCGATGCTGCCCTTCCACGTCCACGACGTCTTCACGACGCGCCCCTTCGCGGGCAACCCGCTCGCCATCGTGGAGGGGGCGGACGCGCTGACGGAGGTGCAGATGCAGACCATCGCGCGGCAGTTCAACCTGTCCGAGACGATCTTCGTGCAGACGCCGGACGACCCCGCGCACACGGCGAAGGTGCGCATCTTCACGCCCGCGGCCGAGATCCCCTTCGCGGGCCATCCGACGATCGGCTGCGCGCTGTTCCTGGCCGAGCGGCTGCGCCTGTCGGAGGTCACGCTCGAGGAGCGCGCGGGCCTCGTGCCCGTTTCGATCAGCGAGACCCCCGAGGGCAGGCTCGCCGAGTTCACCGCCCCGCGCATCCCCGCGCCCATCGGCACCGCGCCCGCCCGCGCCACCGTCGCCGCCGCCGTGGGCATGGCGGAGGACGACCTCGGAACCCACGCCACCGGCGCCTTCGAGGCCGGGCCCGCGTTCCTCTTCGCGCAGGCCGCGAACCTCGAGG
>NZ_JBQLZP010000159.1:0-1256 GCF_052168335.1 Roseicyclus sp.
GCGAAGAGGCCCGGGCGCATGTATCCCGACCAGTGGCAGACGCGCGTGGCGGGCGGCGCGATGCGGTGGCCGAGACGCGCCAGCGCCGCGCGCCCCTGCGCGGTGTCGATCGGCAGGTCCGTCCAGCGCGCGAGCTCCGGCAGGCCTGCCGAAAGCGGACGGTCGGTCAGGCGCGGGGGCGGCGCCGCGAGCCGGAAGAGGAGGTCGAAGGGCGCGTTTTCGCCGCTCGTGACGTTCAGGACCTCGTAGCGTGCGGCGCCCGGCGCGGCCAGCGCCGCCCGCGCGGCATCCCGGTATTCCGCCCCCGACATCAGGATCATGCGCCGCACCGCGCCCTCGGGCGCGCGGGCCAGCGCCGAGAGCGCGACGCGCGCGCCGAGGGAGTGGGCCATCACCTGCACCGGGGCGTCGGGGCGGCGCGCGTGGATCGCGGCCATTGTCCGGGCGAGGCAGAGGCCCGCCTCCCGCGCGCGGGCCGCGACGCGGGGCAGGGGCCCCGTCGCCCGCCAGCCGAAGCCGATGCCGAGGCCCGCGTCCGGCCGGTCGAGGTGCAGGTGGCGCGGCCAGCTCACCGCCTTCCAGCAATCCGCGCTTGGCCGGAACGACAGGATGTGCCCGTGCGGGTCCGTGCCCGGCTCCTCGGGCGAGAAGCGGAAGCCGTGGACGAGGATGGTGACGGGCCGCCCCTCGGGCAGGGCGGCCAGCGCGGCGGCGAGCCCGCCCTCGCCGTGGGCGACATGCCCGATCTCCGTCCCGGCTGCGTTCACGCTGAGAAGTGCCATGGGTCCGCCCGCGCCCCGACCACGATCTGGTGGCCGGATAGCGGTGGTCCGCAACATCTCGGTTACGCCCCCGCGACACTTCCATGACGTGCCCCGCGCGCCACGCGGGCGCGCCCGCTGAGCCCCGCGCGCCACGCAGGCGCGCCCGCTGAATCGCCTTGACCGCGTTCGGAGGCTTGCGTAACGCAGGCGCGCGACGTGGCGATTTGTGAACCGGATTGCGGGCCACGCTAAACAAACCGCTAAAGAGGTCGAGGAGTGCGCCGCGACGCCCGCCCCCGGCCATCGAGAATGGGGCCCGGGCGGCGACATCCCCCGACACCCGGCCCTGACGCCGAAGGAGGACAGGGGCATGAAGGACGCGACCGACCCGAAACCGACGACGTGGAAGCCGCGCACGCGCGCGGTCCATTCCGGCATCCGCCGCAGCCAGTACGGCGAGGTGAGCGAGGCGATCTTCCTCACCCAGGGCTT
>NZ_JBQLZP010000160.1:0-2312 GCF_052168335.1 Roseicyclus sp.
GTCGCTGCGCCTGATCGCGGGGCTGGAGCTGCCCTCCGAGGGACAGGTCAGGATCGCGGGCCGCGACGTGAGCCGCGACCCCGCCTCCGAGCGCAACGTCGGAATGGTGTTCCAGTCCTACGCCCTCTTCCCGCACATGACGGTGCTGGAGAACGTCGCCTACGGTCCCACGATCCGCGGCACGCCCAAGGCCGAGGCGCGCGCGCGCGCGCATGCCATCCTCGCGCAGGTGGGCCTCGCGGGCCTGGAGGCGCGGCTGCCGTCCGAGCTATCGGGCGGGCAGCAGCAGCGCGTGGCCGTCGCGCGCGCCATCGTCCAGCAGCCCGACGTGCTGTTGTTCGACGAGCCGCTCTCGAACGTCGACGCCAAGCTCCGCCGCAAGGTGCGCGCCGAGATCCGCGACCTCCAGCAGCGCTTCGGCCTGACCGCCGTCTACGTCACCCATGACCAGGAGGAGGCGCTGGCCGTCTCGGACCGCATCGTGGTGATGAAGATGGGCCAGATCGCCCAGATCGGCACGCCCGCCGAGCTCTACGAGCGGCCCGCGTCCAGTTTCGTGGCGGATTTCATCGGCGACGCGAACCTGATCGAGGGGCGCGTCGGCTCGGGCATGTTCCACGCGGCGCACCTGTCGCTGCCGGTGACGGCGGAGGACGGCACGGTCACGGCGACGATCCGCCCCGAGCGCATCCGCCTCGCGCCCGGCGGCATCGCCACGATCACCTCGGCCAGCTATCTCGGCAGCCGCATGGAATACGTCGTGCAGGACGAGAACCTGGAGTTCCTCGTCTCCCGCCCGATCGCCGAGCCGCGCCATGCGGCCGGCGACCGCGTGGACCTGCAGATCGACCCCGCCGACCTCATCCTCGTGCGCTAGGCCGAGGACGAATCCGCGCGTGCCGGACGCACGCCGCCATCCCGCACCGAAAGACCCCGACCATGACCGACCCCATCGCCGCGCGCGCGGCCCTCGCCTCGGACCTCGCCCGCCGGGCCGGGCAGATCGCCCTCGACTTCTACCGCAACCGCGCGAGCCTCGAGATCGAGACGAAGCAGGGCGAGCTCGACCTCGTCTCCATCGCCGACCGCGCGGTCGAGGAGATGATCCGGGCCGAGATCGCGCGCGCCTTCCCCGACGACGCCATCCTCGGCGAGGAAGGGGGCGCCGCCGCGGGCCGCTCGGGCCTCACCTGGGTGATCGATCCGATCGACGGGACTGTGCCGTTCCTCATGGGCCTGCCGCACTGGTGCGTGGTGATCGCGCTGGTGGAGGGGCCGGAGACGATCCTCGGCGTCATCGACGTGCCGGTGACGGGCGAGCACTTCGCCGCCCGCGCGGGCCACGGGGTGACGCTCGACGGCCTGCGCCTGACGCTCGACCCGGCCAGGCGCATCGACCAGGGCCTCGTGGCCGTCGGCGCCTCCAACCGCTCCGATCCCGGGCCCATCTCCGGCATCATCCGCCGGCTGATGGAGGCGGGCAGCATGTACTACCGGAACGGGTCGGGCGCCAACATGCTGGCCTGCGTCGCGGCCGGTCGGCTGGCGGGCTACGTCGAGCCCGACATGAACCCCTGGGACAGCGTCGCGGGGCTCCTGATGATCCGGGAGGCGGGCGGCGTGACCCACCCCTACCCCGCCAATGCGCGCCTGGGGCTGACCATGGGCGCGGCGCCCGGGGTATGGGACGCGCTCGAGGCCATCGTCGCGGAGCAGTTCCCAGGAGGCCTGCCGCCCCCGACGTTCTGAGCGCCGTCACGGCCGGGAGCGCGGCCTCGCCGTCTGCCCACGCGCCCATGAACGCCATCGCCGGCCTGCGCATCGGGTGAAGGCTTCCCCACGCTCCCGGGGCTGTGGGGCAAGGCTGATTTCAAGGGAAATCAATTCCATCTTGAGGGAATGGTGCCCGGGGGCGGAATCGAACCACCGACACGAGGATTTTCAATCCGTCCATGAGCGCGCGCTTGAGAGAAAAGTGCTCATGAAACTCAAGCCTAAAACGCTCCAGCTGCCAGAACCAAGAGAGGCATCAAATTACCGTGGATTCTACGCTCAATCGAGGCGTTGGCGGCGTCGGTCTATTGCAATTGCACGGTCGAACAACCTCTCAGCCGAGCGCACTAGGTGCCATCACGCGATAGTGCCCCGTTGAGTGATTTATCAGGCTCGGCACATCTGCGTGGGCCTCCTGGCGGAGCCTCGCTCAACCGATTGTTTCGCTAGAGAGAGGTATGATCCGCCGCCCGGCCCTGTCGCTCAACGTGCATCCGCAAGCGTGGTCGTGCCGTGCAGCACATCGTTCAGGAGGATTT
>NZ_JBQLZP010000161.1:0-2724 GCF_052168335.1 Roseicyclus sp.
TGGCCCGCGCCGCCGGTCTCAAGTCCCGTGCCTCCGCGCGGAAGTCGCTGACCGTGGCAGGGGCGGCCATCGCGCGCTTCCTCGCCGGCGCGCCGGAGGGCGAGGACGCGTCGCCCGGACCGGAAGCCATCGACCTGGTGGCCTACAGGGGCACCCCGCGGGACGGGAGCGAGGACGGCCCCTGGATCCTGCACCCGGAACTGCGCGCGGCGGTCGCGGCGATGCGCGCCTGATCCGCAGCCCCCGGGCCGTCGCATGGTGGCCGCGGGGGCGATCCGCGCGGCTTGACGGGCGCATCAAAAATGATACTGATGTCATGTTCAGTAAAGATACGGCTGCCATGACCCAACCCGATCCCCGTCCGACCGCTCCGCCATTGGCCGCCTTCGACGACCGGCTCGCGCAGGGGCGGGACACCCTCCGCAAGGGGGAGCGGACGCGGACCGACCTGATGCGCGCTTGCGCCCGCCTCATGGCGGAGGCGTCCTTCGATCGGCTCACCGTCGGCGCCGTCTGCAAGGCGGCAGGCGTCGCGCACGGAACCTTCTACATCTACTTCCCGAACCTGAACGCGCTCGCGGCCGGGGTGCTCGGCGCCTTCGTCGACCACGTCCAGCTCGAGATGCGGGCCGCCGCGCGGGGGGCGGGCGATCCGGTCCGCACCACGACCGCGGCCTACATGCGCCTCTTCGAGGAGAACGCGGGGCTCATGAAGTGCCTCGTCACCGGGATCGAGACCTTCCCCGAGGCGCGCGCGGCCTTCCACCGGCTGAACCGGGACTGGGTGGAGACGGTGACGCGCGCGGTCCTCCGCCAGGGGGCGCAGGAGCGGGCGGAGGCCGAGACGATGCGGCGTGCCTACGCGCTCGGCGGCATGGTCGACCAGTATCTCACCGCGCTGCACGTCACGGGCGATCCGTCGGTCGCGGCGCTCTCGGGGGACCGCGAGGCGGTTCTCGATACCCTCACCGATCTCTGGAAACGGGGCATGGCGCCATGACGCTGATCCACGACGCGCACAAGATCCCGCCCGCCGACCTCGAAGCCCATCGGCAGGCCGCGTGGGAGCGGCAGGGCGCCTACGTCGCGGCGAACTCCGCCTTCTACAGGCGGCTCTGGGACGGCAAGGCGCCGCCCGCGCGGCTCGGGGACCTGGCCGAACTGCCTTTCTCCGACAAGGCGGGCCTGCGCCTCTCGCAGCCCGCGCACCCGCCCTTCGGCGACTACCTCGCCGCCCCCCGCGCGCGCGTCTCGCGCCTGCACCGCACGTCGGGGACGACGGGGCAGGCGATGAACCTCGCGCTCAGCGCCCGCGACTGCGAGATCACCGAGGTCGTGGGCGGGCGGGCGCAGGCGCTGGCGGGGCTCGGGCCCGGCATGACGGTGGTGCATTGCCTCAACTACCAGATGTGGATGGGCGGACTGACCGACCACATGACGCTGGAGCGGACGGGCGCGACCGTGGTGCCCTTCGGCGTCGGCTCGACCGAGCTTCTGGTGCGCACGATCCTCGAGACGGGGATCGACGCGATCTCCTGCACGCCGTCCTATCCGACCGTGCTCGAGCGTGTCATCGCCGAGCGTTTCCCCGACCTCGCGCCGCGCGATTTGGGGCTGAAGCTCGGGCTTTTCGGGGGCGAACCGGGGCTCGACGATCCGGCCTTCCGGCAGCGCCTGCGCGACGTCTGGGGGATGGAGCCCAGGAACGCGAACTACGGCGTCTCGGACGTGTTCTGCAACTTCGCGTCCCAGTGCGGAGAGGTGACGGACCTGCACTTCGTCGCCCATGACGTGCTCCATGCCGAGCTGATCGACCCTGAGACCGGGGCGCCCAAGCCCCTCGAGCCCGGCGCCGAGGGGGAGCTGGTGCTGACCCATCTCGAGCGGGAGTGCCAGCCGCTCGTCCGCTTCCGCACCGGGGACATCATCGCCATCGGCGGCACGGACACCTGCACCTGCGGCTGCACCGGCTTCCGCTTCCGCGTGGTGGGGCGGTCGGACGACATGGTGGTGGTGCGCGGGCTCAACATGTTCCCGACGATGGTGGCGGCCGTCATAGGCGCCTTCGCGGAGCTCTCGGGCGACTACCGGATCATGCTCGACACGCCACCGCCCCACGACCGTCTGCCGGTGCAGGCGGAACTGGCGAAGGGGCGCGCGGACGACGGCACGCTCGCGCGAAGGCTCGAGGCCGAGCTGAAGGCGAAGCTCGGCGCCACCGCCGCCGTCACCATCGTGCCCGCCGGCACCTTCCCCGCGACCGAGGGCAAGACCCGCCGCGTCTTGAGGAGCTACGCATGAACGACTTCACATACGACACCATCCTCTCCGCCATGACCGGGGAGGGGGTGCGCACCATCTCGCTCAACCGCCCGGCCTCGCTCAACGCGATGAACCGCAGGCTGGTCGAGGAGGTGGCGGCGGCCTTCGACGACGCCAACCGCGACCGCGCGACCCGCGCCATCGTCTTCACCGGCGCGGGGCGCGCCTTCTGCGCGGGCGACGACCGGCACGAGCATGTCCACCCCGGGACGGCGGAGGAGGCGCGCGAGATCGTCGACGCGATCCAGCGCGCGACCGAGGCCATCGTCTTCGGCGCCAAGCCCGTCGTGGGCGCGATCAACGGCTGGGCCGTGGGCGGCGGCTTCGAATGGGCGATCAACTGCGACTTCCCGATCTGGGCCGAGAGCGCGCGGGCCTTCTTCCCCGAGGTCTCGCTGAACC
>NZ_JBQLZP010000162.1:0-1266 GCF_052168335.1 Roseicyclus sp.
CATCGATCCAGCGGGCGACTAGGGCGGCGCCCTCGCGGTGGGTAAGGTTCCGGCCAAGGCCGCGAAGGAGGAGGCGTGGGAGCGGCGCCTCGCGGCGGGCGAAAGCGCCGCCGAGGTCTTCGGCCTCGCCCCGCCCGCGCGCGAGGGCTGACCCCTCAGGCGAGCGCGCGCATCACGCTGCCCGGAACGACGCGCAGGGTCTCCCGCTCCGACAAGGGCAGGAAGGTCACGTCGAGCCCGCCGTCGCGCAGGTCGCAGAGCGCGTAGCTCGCGCCCGCCACGAAGCGCATCGCATCCTCCGCCGTCTCCGGCGCGGTCGGATCGGACGCGGCGAAGAGCCCCGCGGTCGAGACGACCGGCACGCCGCGCCAGAGCCTCAGCCGGTCGAGGTGGACGTGACCCGAGACGATCAGGGTGAGCTCGCGGCCCGCGAGCGTCCGCGCCAGCCTGTCGGTATCCTCCGCGCCGAGCTGCGACCATCTCCGCCCGGCGCCGGGCTCGAGGAAGGGCGGGTGGTGCATCACGAGCACCTTCGGCAACCCCGGATTCCGGTCGAGGGCCGCGGCGAGGTACTCGAGTTGCCCTGCCTCGAGCGTCCCGCTCACCCGTCCCGGCTCGGAGGTGTCGAGGACGACGACATGCACGCCGCCGATGAGGCTCTCGTGGTCGAGGGGCGCGTCGGCTGCGCCCGGGTGCCCGCCGAAGACCTCGCGGAAGGCCGCGCGGTCGTCGTGGTTGCCGAGCGCGAAGATGACCGGGGCCTCCAGCGCCGCGAGGCGCGCCGAGAGCGCGGCGTAACTCTCGCGGTCGCCCTCGTCGGTGAGGTCGCCCGAAAGCACGACGAAATCGGGCGGCGGGCGCAACCCGTTCGCGATGGCGACGACGCGGTCGAGCGCGGCGAGGGATTCCTCCGGCCGGTCGCGACCCGCCGTGACGTGGATGTCCGTGACATGAAGGAAGCGGCACATCGGACGGCTCTCCGCAGGATGGGGCACAGGGTTCGCGGGGCCGTGTCCGGGAACACGTCCGGGTCGGCTACGGGTGCGAAGATGCACGTTCCGCCCGCGAAGGCCAGAGGCGGCACGGCCCGAAGCGGCGATGGCCGCGCCTCAACGCCCGCCCGGCGCGTCCCCGGGCGCTTCGGCCGGGATATGGAAGAGGATCGACTGGTTCCACGCCCCCCCGACGGCGAAGCGCGCGCCGACGGGCGTGGCCCCCTCGCCGAGCCTGCGCGCCCAGCGCGACCAGATGCCGGGCACGACGCCG
>NZ_JBQLZP010000163.1:0-3506 GCF_052168335.1 Roseicyclus sp.
CCCGATCACGATGGGGGCCTTGAGCTCCCCGGACGCCACCATCTCGTTGAACATCAGCCCCGCCCGGTGACGGTCGCCGAGCCCGATCCAGCAGATCCGCGCGGGCAGGCCCTGGAAGGCGATCCGTTCGCCCGCCATGTCGAGCCAGCGGTGGAGGTGGTCGTTCTCCGGAAAGAGCCGCTTCATCGCGGCGTCGGTCGCGGCGATGTCCTCCGGGTCGCCCGACAGCGCGCACCAGCGGAAGGGACCGATGCCCTTGCAGAAGAGCGGTCGGATGTAGGCGGGCACGAAGCCGGGGAAGGCGAAGGCGTTCTCCAGCCCCTCCTCCTTTGCCACCTGCCGGATGTTGTTGCCGTAGTCGAGCGTGGGGACACCTTCGTTCCAGAAGTCCACCATCGCGGCGACATGGGTTTTCATCGAGGCCCGCGCGGCGGCCTCGACGCCCTCGGGGTCCGTCTCCTGCCGGTCGCGCCAGTCCGCGACGGTCCAGCCCTTCGGCAGGTAGCCGTGGAGCGGATCGTGCGCGCTGGTCTGGTCGGTGACGATGTCGGGGCGGGGTCCGCCCGCCTTCATCCGCCGGACGAGTTCCGGGAAGACCTCGGCCGCGTTGCCGAGCAGGCCCACGGACTTCGCCTCGCCCTTCCGCGTCCACTCCGCGATCAGCGCCAGCGCCTCGTCGAGCGTTCGGGCCTTCTCGTCGAGGTAGCGGGTGCGGAGCCGGAAATCGATCCGCGTCTCGTCGCATTCGACGGCGAGGCAGCACGCGCCCGCCATCACGGCGGCGAGCGGCTGCGCGCCCCCCATGCCGCCGAGGCCCGCCGTCAGGATCCACTTGCCCTTGAGGTTCCCGCCATAGTGCTGGCGGCCCGCCTCGGCGAAGGTCTCGTAGGTGCCCTGCACGATGCCTTGCGTGCCGATGTAGATCCAGGAGCCCGCCGTCATCTGGCCGTACATCATCAGGCCCTTGCGATCGAGCTCGTTGAAATGCGCCCAGGTCGCCCAGTGCGGCACGAGGTTGGAGTTCGCGATCAGGACCCGCGGCGCGTCCGCATGGGTCCGCACCACCGCGACGGGGCGGCCCGACTGCACCACCAGCGTCTCGTCCGCCTCGAGGTCCTTCAGCGTCGCCACGATGGCGTCGAAGTCGTCCCATGTCCGCGCCGCCCGACCGATCCCGCCATAGACCACCAGCTCGTGCGGGTTCTCGGCCACGTCGGGGTGGAGGTTGTTCATCAGCATCCGCATCGCCGCCTCGGTCAGCCAGCTCTTGGCGCTGATCTCGGGGCCGGTCGGGGGGGTGACATCGCGGATGTTGTGGCGGGGGCCGGGGACTTTCTCGGTCATGGCGATCCTCTCATGGGGGCAGGGGGCGGAACGCGGGTCATGCGCCGCCCGCGAGGAGGTCGCGGACGCCGCAGACCCCCGAGACATGGCCGTCGCGCACGAGGTCGGCCGCGCGGGCGAGGTCGCCCGCCATGTAGCGGTCCTCGGCCAGCGGAGGCACGGCGCCGCGCACGGTCTCCATCAGCCGCCGGAGGCACGGACTCGTCGTCAGCGGCGCGCGGAACTCGACCCCCTGCGCGGCGCAGAGCAGCTCGACGCCGACGATCACGCTCAGGTTCTCGTTCATCCGCTTCAGCCGCCGCGCGCCGTGCGCGGCCATCGAGACGTGGTCCTCCTGGTTGGCGGAGGTCGGCGTCGAGTCCGTCGAGCAGGGCGTGGCGAGATGCTTGTTCTCGCTCATCAGCGCGGCGGTCGTGACCTCGGCGATCATGAGGCCCGAGTTCAGCCCCGGCTGCGGCGTCAGGAAGGGCGGCAGGTCGAAGCTGAGCGTCGGGTCCACCATCAGCGCCACGCGGCGTTGCGCGATGGCGCCGATCTCGGCGATGGCGAGCGCGATCTGGTCGGCGGCAAAGGCGACCGGCTCGGCGTGGAAGTTCCCGCCCGACACGATCCGCCCGTCCGCGAGGACCAGCGGGTTGTCGGAGACCGCGTTCGCCTCGGTCTCCAGCGTCCGGCCCGCGAAGCGCAACAGGTCCAGCGCCGCGCCCGTCACCTGCGGCTGGCAGCGGATGCAGTAGGGGTCCTGCACGCGCGTATCGCCTTCGCGGTGGCTCTCGCGGATCTCGGAGCCCTCCATGACCGCGCGCATCGCGCGGGCAACGTCGATCTGGCCCGCATGGCCCCTCAGCGCGTGAAGCTCGGGCTCGAGCGGCGCGGTGGAGCCCATGATGGCGTCCGTGGACAGGCAGGAGGCGGCGACCGCGGCCTCGAGATTGCGCATGGCCTCGAAGAGGCCCGTCAGCGCGCAGGCGGTCGAGAACTGCGTGCCGTTGATGAGGCCGAGCCCTTCCTTCGGGCCGAGGACCACCGGCGACAGCCCCGCGCGCGACAGTGCCTCGGCGGAGGGCATCCGGTCGCCCTCCACCATCGCCTCGCCTTCGCCGATCAGCGTCGCGGCCATGTGCGCGAGGGGGGCGAGGTCGCCCGACGCGCCGACCGAGCCCTGCGCCGGAATCACCGGCGTGACGCCCCGCGCGAGGCACTCCTCGATCAGTGTCACCGTCTCGCGCCGGACCCCCGAGGCGCCGCGCCCGAGCGAGAGGAGCTTCAGCACCATCATCAGCCGGGTCGTGGCCGCGTCGAGCGGCTCGCCCACGCCGCAGCAATGCGACAGGATCAGGTTGCGCTGGAGCCGCTCGGTGTCCTGCGGCGGCACGCGGACCGAGGCGAGCTTGCCGAAGCCCGTGTTCACGCCGTAGACCGCCTCGCCCCCGGCGGCGGCGCGCGCCACGATCTGCGCCGCCGCGTCTATGGCGCTCAGCGCTTCGGGCACGAGGCGGGCGGCGAGGCCCTCGCGCCAGATCGCCTCCAGCGTGTCGAGCCGCGTGGCGCCGGGGGTCAGGAGCATCAAAGGGCACCTCCGAAGATCCGCTTCCATAGCGGGTTGAAGCCGATCCGGTAGGTGAGCTCCGCCGGGCTCTCCACGTCCCAGACCACGAGGTCGGCGCGCATCCCCGCCGCGATGATCCCGGCATCCGACAGGCCGAGCGCGCGGGCCGCGTGGCGCGTGACGCCCGCAAGGCACTCCTCCGGCGTCAGGCGGAAGAGCGTCGCGGCCATGTTCATCGCGAGGAGGAGCGAGGTCATCGGCGAGGAGCCGGGATTGCAGTCCGTCGCCACCGCCATCGGCACGCCGTGGGCGCGGAAGGCGGCGACGGGCGGGACCTGCGTCTCGCGAAGCGTGTAGAAGGCGCCCGGCAGGATCACGGCGACCGTCCCCGCCGCCGCCATCGCCGCCGCATCGCCCGCGTCCGCGTATTCCAGATGATCGGCCGACAGCGCGCCGAAGGACGCGGCCAGCCGCGCGCCGCCGATGTTCGAGAGCTGCTCGGCATGGAGCTTCACGGGCAGGCCGAGAGCCTGCGCGCGCCCGAAGACGCGCCCCATCTGCGCGGTGTCGAAGGCGATCCCCTCGCAGAACCCGTCCACCGCGTCGGCGAGGC
>NZ_JBQLZP010000164.1:0-11195 GCF_052168335.1 Roseicyclus sp.
ACCGCGCTTCCACGGCCGGTCGATCTTCTCGCCCTGGTCGCCGCCACCGCCGTCGTGACCGAGGAGGCCCAGGTGCCGATCACCACCGACACGCCGTCGACGTCGATCAGCTTGCGCACGGCGCGCACCGCGGCCTCGGGGTTCGTCTGGGTGTCCTCGCTCACGAGGTCGATCTGCCCGCCGAGAAGGCCGCCCGCCGCGTTCACCGCCGAGAAGACGTTGGCCGCCGCGTCGCGCATCGACGGGCCGTAGGTGCCGCCGACGCCGGTGAGCGGCGTGAGCGTGCCGAACTTGATCGCCGTGCCCTGCGCGCGCAGGATCGCGGGCGTCGCCAGGAGGGCCGTCGCCCCCAGCATGACCGCGCGGCGGGTGGGCTGGAACAGTCTGGTCGTCTCAGTCATGGGAATGCACCTCGCATCTTAACCCCCCAGGAAGGCCTTACGGACATCCGCGTCCGCGGCCAGCTCGCTTGCTACGCCCTCGATGTGGTTCTGCCCGGCCGTCAGGATGTAGGCCCGGTCGGCCAGCGCCAGCGCGTCGAGCGCGTTCTGTTCCACGAGGACCACCGTGACGCCTTGGTCGCGGATGCCCCGGATCGTCTCGAAGAGGCCCGCCGCCGCGACCGGCGACAGGCCCGCCGACGGCTCGTCGAGCAGCATCAGCACCGGCGCCACCATCAGCGCGATGGCCACCGCCAGCACCTGCCGCTGCCCGCCCGAGAGCGTGCGCGCGGCCTCGCGCCGCTTCTCGCCCAGCATGGGGAAACGCTCGAACATCTCGTCGATGCGCGCGCGGGTGTGGGCGGGGTCGAGGTAGCCGCCGATCTCGAGGTTCTCGCGGATCGTCATCGTCGGGAAGACGTTCGCTTCCTGCGGGACGTAGGCGACGCCGTGGCGCGCGATCTCGCGCGGCCTGAGGCCCGTCAGCGCCTGCCCGTCGAGCGTCACCGCGCCCTCGCGGAGGTTGAGCTGACCGGCGATGGCCTTGAGGAGCGTGGATTTTCCCGCCCCGTTGGGCCCGAGGATCGCGACGATCTCGCCCGGCTCGGCACGGGCCGAGACCCCCTTCAGGATCGTGTCGGCGCGGGTGTAGCCGCCCACGACGCTCTCGACGGACAGAAGGCTCATGCCCGGACCCCGAGATAGGCGTTCTGCACCCGCGGGTCCGCGGCGATCTCGTCGAAGGTGCCGGACATCAGCGTGGTGCCCTGCGCCATGACCACGACCGGGTCGCAGATGCGCGCGACGATATCCATGTCGTGCTCGACGATGAGGAAGGTCAGGTCCTCCTCCTCGCGGAGCTGCACGATCCGCTCCGCGATCTCGGCCGAGAGGGTGGGGTTCACGCCCGCCACCGGCTCGTCGAGCAGGATCATCCGCGGCCGCGCCATCAGCGCGCGCCCGATCTCCAGCAGCTTCTTCTGCCCGCCCGACAGTGCGTCGGTCAGGTTGCCGAGGACATGGTCGAGCCTCAGGCGCCGCGCGATGCCATGCGCCCGGTCGAGCAGCTCCGCCTCCCGCGCGCGCGCCGCGCCGGGGCGGAAGAGGGCGGTCAGCATCGCCTCGCCCGGCTGGTCCTCGCCATGAAGGAGCAGCGTCTCGAGCACCGTCAGCGTCGGGAAGCCGCGCGCGATCTGGAAGGTGCGCACGAGGCCGTGGGCGTGGATGCCGTCGGGCGTGAGGCCGGTGATCTCCGCGCCGCCGAAGCGGACGCTGCCGCCCTCGGGCGGGATCACGCCCGAGATGCAGTTGAACGCGGTGGTCTTGCCCGCGCCGTTCGGCCCGATCAGCGCCGTGATCGTGCCGGCGCGAACCTCGAAGCTCGCCCCGGTCAGCGCCTGGACGCCGTAGAAACTGCGGCGCAGGTCGCGCACCTCGAGCAGGGCTGCCGAAGCGCGTGTCTCCCGTGCCGCGTCCAGGCTCGCGATCGTTTCCATGACCTGCACGATTGCCGCAGAGGATTGGCCTGACAAGAAAAAAATCGATATTGACCGCGTGAATCTTTGTCTTGTCCGCGGCGTGGATGTAGATCGGTAGCGAACCACGGCAGGGAGACAGGGGATCATGCGCATCAGGATCGAGAATTGCGGGCTCTTCGACGGGCTGGGCCACGCGGTGCAGCCGGGGATGCACGTTCTCGTCGCCGACGGCGCGGTGGCAGAGGTGTCCGAAACCGCCATCGCCGCCGGGGCCGACCGGGTGATCGACGGCACCGGCATGACGCTGATGCCCGGCCTCATCGACGCGCATGTCCACATCGCCGCCGCCACGCCGAACCTCGCCGCGCTCGAGGCCATGCACCCGACCTACGTGGCGCACTGGACGGCGCGGAACCTCTCGAAGATGCTCGACCGGGGCTTCACCTCGGTGCGCGACGTGGGCGGCGGCGACGCCGGGACCAAGTTCGCGCAGGCCGAGGGCCTGATCCGCGGCCCGCGCGTCTGGACCTCCGGCAAGGCGCTCGGCCAGACCGGGGGGCATACCGACTTCCGCGGCCGCAGCCGGGCCGAGCTGAGCGACATCCAGCGCCGCCACCTGCCGTCGCTCGGCCGCATCGTCGATGGCGTGCCGGAATGCCTGCGCGCGGCGCGGGACGAGCTGCGCCTCGGCGCCGACTTCGTGAAGATCATGGCCAATGGCGGCGTGGCCACGCCCACCGATCCCATCGACTGGATCCAGTTCACCCCCGAGGAGATCCGGGCCATCGTCACCGTCGCCGAGGCCGCCTGCACCTATGTCGCGGCGCATACCTACACCGCGAAGGCCATCGAGCATGCCTGCGTGAACGGGGTGCGCACGCTCGAGCACTGCAACCTGATCGACGACCGCGTGGCCGGTATCCTGAAGGAACGCGGCGCCTTCGCCGTGCCGACGCTGGTGATCTACGACTGCCTCGACCGGCACGCCGACGCCATCGGCCTGGGGCAGGACAACCGCGCCAAGAACCGCATCGTGCGCGAGGCGGGCCTGCGCTCGCTCGAGATCCTGCAGCGCGCGGGCGTGCCGATGGGCTACGGCACCGACCTCCTCGGCTGGATGCACGACGACCAGTCCGAGGAGTTCAGGCTGCGCGGGCAGGTTCTGCCCGCAGCCGACGTGCTGCGCTCGGCCACCTCGGTCAACGCCGCGCTCCTGCGCCGGCCCGACCTCGGCCACGTCGCGCCCGGCGCGACGGCGGACCTCATCCTCGTCGCGGGCGACCCCGTGGCCGACATCGCCTGCCTCACCGGCCAGGGCGAGCGCATCCCGCTGGTGATCCAGGGCGGCCAGGTGGTGAAGGACGCGCTCTGATCCGCGGGCCCCGGGCCCCCCGCCCGCCCTGTCCCGCCGCAAGGCCCCTTCGGCCGCCGGACGGACCCGCCGATCCACCGGCCCCGCCAGCCGCCCGCCCGGCATGAACGAACGCGCTTGCGGTGCGAACAGGGCGCGAGGTCGAAGGAAGGCTGGAGGCGAGTACCGGAATCGAACCGGTGTGCACGGATTTGCAATCCGCTGCGTAACCACTCCGCCAACTCGCCGGAGGAGTGCAGGGGTAAGGTCTCGCGAGGTGTCCGTCAAGGCACCAAGCGAAGTGCCTTCACCGATTTGCTCCCGGTCATTTGGGGGGTGGACGAAGCCACTTTGTGGCGGTCAGTCAGGATCTGACGCGACCTACGTCAAGGCCCCACGCTTCCGAGCAGCGCTGCGCGCCCGCATCTCCTGGCGCGCGGCTCCCGCATACTTCCGGATCATCGCCATCGAGGCGTGTCCATTGAACGATGCGATCTCGTCGTCGGTGCAACCGGCCGTCGCAAGTTCCTGCACGCCCCGGTACCGAAGCGCGTGCAGATCGAAGTCGAGAAGACCGAGACGCGCGCGCTCTTCCCGCATGATGCGGGCCATCTTGAAGTAGCTGAAGGCGCGCCCGTCCGCATCCGCGATGATCGTCGTCATCGCGCCCGGAGGAGCAGCGCATGCGCTCGAAAGCCCCACTCGTGATGCTGGTGCGGAGATGGGGACGCTTCTGGCCCCTGTCAATGCTCATGAAGGATGGGCGATGAGGACCAGCCAGCGATCCTGATCCACACCCGCTCGTGCCTGATTTGGGGCATGCGCCGCCCGCAGCTGATGGAGAGCGGGATGCTGGGCGTCGTGGGCGAGGCGCTCGGCGGCTAGCTCCACCGCCCTTCCAGCGACAGCATCCGTGCCGCGGCGCAGATGCGGGCGAAGTCGGCGGAGGTGCGGACCTCGTGGGTGTCGGGCACCGCGGCGACGGCGGCGCGGAAGGTAGGGAGGTCGATCCAGCCGCTCTCCTCCGGGAACCCTCCCGCCTCCACCCGCGCCTTCAGGGCGCGCCAGCGGGCGAGGGTGCCGGCGGCGCGCAGGGCTTCGTTGGCCTTCTCGACCTTGTGGAGCTGCTTCGGGAAACGCCCTTCGGTCACGTTCCGCGCGAGCCAGCGGCCGTAGCCGTCGGCCATGTGGAGGCGGCCGGGCACGCTCAGCATGAACTCCAGGAGGCGCCGGTCGAGGAGGGGGTAGCGGTACTGCACGCCGCGTTCCGCCGACCACGTCGCCCAGGTCTCCATCCGCGAGGCGAGGTGGCCCATCAGGACGAGGTTCGCGAGATAGCGGCGCGGGTCGGCGATGAGCCGCGTGTCCTCGCCGTGGTAGGGGCCTCGATCCGGGGGCAGGGCGCGCAGCCGCGCGCTGGGGAAGGCGCCCTCGGCGAAGCGGTCGCTGAAGGGGGCGAGGCGGAGGTAGAGCGGATCGGGCATGAGCGGCGCGATCCCCCAGGACGTCAGCGCGCGCAACAGGGCCCCCGGATGCCGCCGTCCGCCCGCATGGATGCGCGTGGCGCGGACGGTCGCCCATAGCCGTCCGCGCCGGATGTGGCCGGCGAGCGTGCCGTAGCCATGGGCCGAGAAGCCCTCGTCCCCGCCCCAGCCGGAGAGGAGGATGCGCACGCCGTCCTCCTGCGCCGCCTCGAGGACGGAGAGCTCCTCGTCGAGGTTGTTGATCCCCTCGAACTCGATCGGGCGGTCGAGGAAGTCGAGGTCCGACCCGTCGCTCCGGGCGAGGCGGAGGGGAACGCCCGCGCGCTCGGCCAGGGGGATCAGCCGGCGCCGCTCGTCGAAGCGGCGGAGTTCGGGGAAGGCCTCGGACACGGGGGGCGACCAGCCGTAGGCGGCGCGGAGCCGCACGCCATCAAGGCCGAGCGCCTCCGACGCCTCGGTGAAAACCGTGCCGGAATCGATCCCGCCGCTGAGGTGCGTGCCGACGGGAAGCTCTGTGTCGATCCGCGCCGCGACCGCCTGCCGGAGGAGGTGGCGCAGGTGCTCGACATAGTCGGCGTCGCGGGCGTGGCGGATCTCGGGGAGGTCGCGCGGCCGCCACCAGCGCTCGGTCCGGACGCCCTCGGCGTCGATGGTGACGATCGAGCCCGGCGGGACCGTCTCCACCCCCCGGAGGAAGCCCCGCGGCATCGGGCGGTTGGGACCGGCGAGATGGCGGGCGACGGAAGCCTCGTTGATGCGCCAGTCCTCGCCCGGATCGACGATGCCGCGGATGTCGGTGGCGAAGCGCAGCTCCGCCCCGCGCCGCGCCCAGTAGAGCGGGCGCGTGCCCACATGATCCCGCGCGAGGGTCAGCCGCCGCGCGTCCTCGTCCCAGGCGGCGAAGGCGTAGTCGCCGTGGAGCTGCGCGGGCGTCTCCGCGCCCCGGCGGGCGAAGGTCCGGCCGATGAGGGAGGTGTCGGTGGCGTCCGGGTCCGCGTCGCGGGTGTCGAGCACGGCGTCGGCCACGAGGTGGAGCGAGCCGTCGCGGAAGATCTCGGCGCGGGAGGGGCGGTCGGAGCGGGCGTTGAAGTGCACGGCAGCTAGTGCGACGCCGCCCTCCGCCTGGAGGACGCTATCCTCGCCGTAGTGCGCAATGCGCGCGACCGCGCGCTCGAAGGTGCGCGCTTCGACGGGCGCGCCGTCGAGACTTATCCGGCCGAGGATCGCGCTCACATCGTCCTTCGGCAATCCATGTGTAGCTTCATCCGATGCGCCACGGACGGCTCACGAGGAAGAAGGGCACTGGCGTCTTGCATGCTGAGCAGGCGCCCGCGACCCTGCTCAACTGGTCACGAGCACCCGTCACCGGGCAGCGTGACCGGCGGATTGCCCTGGTTCTTGCACTCAGCCTGGGCGTCCGGGTCTCGAGAGAGAGTCGCCTCAACATCTAGCTGCACCAGCGTCGGTTTGTGCCACGCCTTGCGTTTCGTGGGTTCCATGGCAGACACCTCCCTTCCCAATAATTACCAATGTTAACATATATGTGACGAATTTGCGACAGGAACCCGTGTCGCAGGACCGGCAACAATGCGTTAACGATCTGGAAACTCAGGCGGGGAGGGCGTCGTCCTCGGTGTCCTCGCGTCTCCGCTCGGCGAGGCTGCCCACCCCGCGGGGCCAGGCATGGGCCCAGCCGATGCCGAGGAGGAAGGCGAAGAGGGCGGCGGTCGCGGGCATCTGGAGGCTGAAGTCCACGAGTGAATGCAGCCCGCCCGCGACGAGCGCGGCGCAGGCGACGACCGGGAAGACACGGTTCCTCTGCCGCACGACCGCGCCCCGCAGGATCACGACGGCGACAATCAGAAGCGCCCCGTAGAAGGCGAGCGCGGCGGGCAGGCCCATCTCCCAGAGGTTCTCGAGATAGGAGTTGTGGGCGCGCGACCATTCGGCGCCCGCTGCCTCGAAGGGCACCAGCGGGCGGAACGTGTCCTGGAAGGCGGCGAGCCCGTGGCCCTGCATCAGCCGGTCGCCGAGGTGCGCCACGATCTCGGGGTAGACGACGAAGCGCAACTCGCCCGCCCCGCTGGCGAAGCGCGCCAGCACGTTCTCGGACAGGACGGTGAGGAAGGCGCCGACGACGACCGCGAGACTGAGCCAGACCACGCCCGACCCGCCCCGCTTGCGCTGGAGGAGGAGGACAAGCACGGCGAGCCCCACGAGGCCCGAGGCGACGCCCGCCCGGCTGGTCGACAGGAGCAGCGCCGACAGGCACATGAGCGCGCCGAAGAGGAAGACCCAGGCGCCCGAGAAGAAGCGCTCCAGCACGCTGCGGAGCGCGCTCCGCCGCGAGGCCGGCTCCTCCGACGAGCGGACCATGTCGAGATAGACCGCGACATTCGCGAAAAGGCCGAAGGCGGCGTAGAGCGCGTAGGAATTGCGGTTCACGAAGGTGGCCGAGACGCTCGGTGTCGCCTGTTCGCCGAGGACGACGTTCTCGCCGACCAGCACGGCATAGAGGCCGAAGAGGGCGAGCGCCGTCGAGTAGAAGGCGAAGGCCTTGAGGAAGGCGAGCGACCGCCGCGCGTTCATCGAGGCCTGGACCGCGATCCAGAAGACCATGGCGTAGGTCACGAGCCTGAGGACCCCGTGCATCCCCGCCACCGGCGTGGCCGAGACGGTGCCCGCGCCCTCCGGCGCGAGCGCCCACAAGGGATGCGCCCAGTCCGCCGGAAGCCCCGGCAGCGTCTGCGCGAGGCACCACGCCACCGCGCCCAGATAGAGGATCGCCGGGATGGTGAGCCGCCGGTTCGCCCAATGCCCGCCCCGGATCGCCGTCAGCGCGACCTGCAGCACGAAGAGCGCCATCACCGCGAAGCCCAGGAGCGTCCAGTAGACGGGCGCGTTGCCGCCGTGGAAGACCGCCACGAAGAGGACGAGGCCGAGCGTCGTCCAGCCGAGCACCGACTGGCTCAGCGACGAGAAGGGCGACCGGCGCACGACGTGATCGACCATGTCCGTCCCCGTCTCCCTGCCCCGTCCCCGCTCGCCGTCAGTCGACGTAGTAGTTCCGGTAGCGGCCCCGGTAGGAGCTGTAGCCCTCGTAGGCGTAGCGGGACGCCTTGGCTTCGTTCACCAGCGACAGGACGACGCCCGCGACGGGCGCGTTGATCGTCCGCAGCTCCTTCAGCCCCTCGAGCACCGCGCCGCGCGGCGTGTGATCCCAGCGGACCACGTAGACGACGACATCGGCGTGCGCCGAGAGGATCCTCGGGTCCGCGACGGCCAGCGTCGGCGGCGTGTCGAGGATGACGAGGTCGTAGGTGGCCTTCAGTTCCGCGATCAGCTCGTCGAAGCGCCGGGACGAAAGGATGTCGGCCGCGTTCACAGTCGAGCGCGGCTCCGACGGCTTGGTCATCAGGACGTGGAGGCCCGACTCCTCGTCGCGATGGATCGCCTCCTCGAGGGGCACGGTGCCCTCGATGGCCGAGAGCAGGCCAGGCCTTTCGTCCGTGGTCCCGAGCAGGTCGGCGAGTGCCGGAAGCCTGAGGTCGCAGTCCACGATGACCGCCGAGCGGCCCATCTGCCGGCTCGTCAGCGCCACGAGCGTCGCGGTCGTCGACTTGCCCTCGCGCGGAACGGAGGAGGTGAACATCACCACCTTGGGCGGCGTGTCCACGTTGGAGAAGAGGATCGAGGTCCGGAGACTTCGCACCGCCTCGGCGAGGCTCGACTTCGGCTTCTCGCGGAAGCGTTGCAGCACCGTCTTCCGCCGCACGCGGCGTCCCACCATCGGCAGGACACCGAGCACCGTCTCGCCGGTCATCTGCTCGAGCTGCGGCGCCGAGCGGAAGGTGTTGTTGAGCTTGTCGAGGAGGAAGATCAGGCCCATGCCCGCCAGCGCACCCGCGATGAGGGCCACTGTCACGGTCCGGTTCTGGCGCTGCGTCTGCGGGGACAGCGGGATCTCGGCGCGGGTCAGGATGCGCGCGTCCGGCTCCTCCAACCGCTCCTGCTCGGAGGTTTCCTGAAGCCGGGCGAGGAAGTTCTCGTAGAGGATACGGCTCGCTTCCGCCTCGCGCTCGAGCTGGCGGATCGTGACCTGGTCCCGTGACTGCTCGAGGGCGAGCGTCTCGAGCGCGCGCACGTCGGCCTGGATGTCGGCCTCCTCCTGACGGAGAGATTCCCAGCTGAGCCGCGCGGCCTCGACGATCTGTTCCGCCTCGTCGCGCATGTTCCGCGACGCCTGGTCGAGGAGCGTGTCGACGCGCTGAACGGCCGGGTGTTCCTCGCTGACGCTCTCCAGAAGACCCGCGCGCTGCGCCAGGAGCTCGGTGCGCTGGGTGCGGAACTGGTTGATCACGGGCGAGGAGCGGAACTCGGGAATCGCGCCGTATTCCGCTTCGTCGTCGAGGGCCGCGTTCAGGCGTTGGTAGGTCGCTTCCGCCGTGCGCGTCTCGTTCCGTGCGACCGAAAGCGTGGCGTTCAGCGCCTGGAGCTGCTGCTGCGTGATTTCGAGGCTCTGCCCCGCCTCGAAGGATTGCGTGGCGCGGGCGCTCTCGACGGCCTCCTCGGCCACTTGCAACCGGTCGCGCAGCTCGTCCACCCGGCCGCTCAGCCAGTCGGTCGCCGCCCGCGTCGCGTCGAGGCGGGCGTCGAGCTGGTCGATGATGTACTGTTCCGCGAAGGCGTTCGCGACCGCGGCCGCGGTGCGGGGATTCTGCGACACGAACCCGATCTCGATCACGCGGGAGTCCGGCACCGGACGGATGAGCAGCCTTGCCAGGACGTTTTCGATCACGATCCGCCGCTCGAGCTGGGCAATCTCTTCCGGATCGGGGTCCGGCCTCGGGGGCGGTGGCGGCGACAGGACGCCGATGTCCATGAGGCTGTCGCGCGCCCAGTCGGGCACCTCGACGACATCGCGCGCGCGGTCCACCAGCGTCACCTCGACCGGGCGCAAGCGCGGGTTGAACTCGGGGTTCTGCACGAGGCCCAGCTCGTCGACGACCTTCTCGGCGAGATTGGTCGACCGCAGGACCTCGATCTGATCCTGTAGGCCGTTGCGCGCGGTCGGTACCTGCGCGGTGGCGCCGATGTCGATGATCTCCCGTCCGGGCGCGTCGAACATGACTTTCGCCGCAGCCCGATAGATCGGCACATATTGGGCCGCCGTCAGATACCCGAACGCCCCCGCGAACAGCACGCAGATCGCGATGATCCACTTGCCGCGCCAGAGCCGCGCGAGAATCGCCCTCAGGTCGATCAGGTCGTCGTCGTCGTCCTGCTGCCGGGGGCCTCCCGGAACGGGACCGGCCGGCTTCAGTGCGCCCATTCTGTTCTCTCTCATGCGGAACCCGAAGCCCTGGCCATCACGCTTGTCCCGCCTTATGACCGATCGGGCGGTCAAAGGACAGTCCCGCGACACGGCCCTTCGACCCGAAACAGCCAATCGCGCGCCATTCCGGCGCGATTTGCACGGAATATGAACAATTGCCGCCTGTCATGGAATTGTGCGTTGAAGATGACGGTCTCGGAAGCTATCGTCTCCGCGGGCTTGATACGATTATTCGACGGGTGAATTCATGCGCTGGGCATTCGGACTGACCTTCATCCTGTTCCTCTCGAGCGCGATGCCGGCCGCCGCCACGGGCACCGACTGGCGCCAGGCCTGGTGCACGCAGTTCCTCGACCGCGTCGAGGTCGCGATCGCCCAGTTCCAGGATCTCGACGAGGGCGCGCGCATCCAGGTCGCCCGCAGCCATCACCTGCGCCACCTCCGCCGCAGCGTGCGCCAGACTGTGGTCTACTGCATCCGCCTGCTCGCCGATCAGACCGACGACACAAGCCGCAGCACCTACGACCACCAGCAGACCTGGGAACTGGCCTGGCGGCGCTGAGACCGGCTCACGGTTCCAGCCGGAAGTCCCGCAACTCCTCGAGCATCGCCTCCGCATCCTCCATGAGGAAGCGGAGATACGTGCGGTCGTAGGTCTCGAGCACCCTGAGATCGCCGTCGATCAGCTCGGCCGTGGCGTCGTCCGCGCGCCAGTCCGGCCCGATCATCGCGTCGAGCGTGTCGACCAGCGACAGCCGCTCGGAGGCCTCGCTCATGTTGTAGGGCGCGAGCTCCCAGGAGACGCGGAGCGCGCGTTCCGCCGCCGCGACGTCGCCTTGCAGGGCGTGCGCCCAGGCGAGGCTCGTCCAGGCGTCGGCATGGCCCGGCGCGCCGGCGATGCTCCGCAGGAACAGCGCCTCGGCGCGTTCGGCGTGCGCCTCGAGAACCTCTGGATCGGGCAACTCCTCCTCGCCGAGGAGGAGGAAGGCCGCATCGCTCCGGAGGTAGCCGAAGCCGAGCTGGAAATCGTAGGCGCTGCGGTCGTAGAGCGCGTCGCTCTCAGGCACACGCCAATCGCCGAGGACGCCCTCGGAGCGGAGCGCGGTC
>NZ_JBQLZP010000165.1:0-4320 GCF_052168335.1 Roseicyclus sp.
GCCGCTCTCCGGGCGCGATCCGGAGGAGGTGCTCGGCTTCCGCCCCCGCGTCGCGCCAGCGACGCTGATCCTCGTCTCGCGCTTCCCGGTCCTGTCGATCTGGCGTCGCAACAGCGGTTCGCCCGGCCTCGCCATCGGCCGCGCGCCCGAGACGGTGCTGATCCTGCGGCGGGAGTTCGATCCCGTGCCGCTCGCGCTTCCCCAGGGCGGCCACACGCTCGCGCGCCACCTCAAGGGCCGCCTGACGCTGGCCGAGGCGCTGACCGCGACCCAGGCCGCCGAGCCCGAGGCGGACATGCCCGCGCTCCTCACCCTGTTCCTGTCCCCCGGCCTCCTGACCCTGCAAGAAGGACCCTGACCCATGCGTCCGCTCATCGCCCTGCACGACCGCGTCTTCGGCAGCCTCGAGGCCAATGTCGCGCCCTGGCTCATCCCGACGCTCGCGCGCCTCGTCTTCGCCGGGACGCTCCTCGTCTACTACTGGAACTCGGGCCTCACGAAATGGGGCAGCGGGCCGTTCAGCCCCGACCTCGGCGCCTACATCCAGATCCTGCCCCGCGCCTTCGAGGCGGTGGGCTTCGACCCCTCGGGCCTCGGGCCGCTCGCCACGCCCATCGTGATCCTCGGAACCTGGACCGAGTTCCTCCTGCCCGCGCTGATCCTCGTCGGTCTCCTCACCCGTCTTGCCGCCATCGGCATGATCGGCTTCGTCGCGGTGCAGACCTGGGTGGACATCGTGGGTCACGGCGTGGGCGGCGACACGCTCGGCACCTGGTTCGACGCCACCTCGGGCTCGGACATCGCGGACCAGCGCGCCTTCTGGATCTTCCTCCTCGTCGTGCTCGTCCTGCGCGGTGGAGGCCCCCTCTCGCTCGACGCGCTGTTCGGCCAGTGGCGGGCGCCGCGCATGGCCGAGGCACGCTGATCCGCGATTGCCTCTTCCCGACCCGATCGATTGTTTTTTGCGCAAATTGGCGCCATCCGGGGCGGGTGGCGCCAATTCCCCCTTGCCAGGTTGAGTGTTTGCGCCACCATTTCCGTCGTGACGCCTGGTTTTCCTGTGAACCGCCCTCTCAAGAAGGCAGCACATCGGTCACGTGGACCTTGCTGCACCGGCGCCCTCAAGGGTGGACGCCGTCCATGACGTGAGAAGGAAAGATCGATGCCGACGGGCACCGTTAAGTGGTTCAACACGACCAAGGGCTATGGCTTCATCGCTCCCGACGACGGGGGCAAGGACGTCTTCGTTCACATCTCCGCCGTCGAGAAGGCGGGCATGACCGGGCTCGCGGACAACACGAAGCTCAGTTACGAATTGCGCGAGGGCCGCGACGGCCGCGCCTCTGCGGTGGACTTGCAGAAACTCTGAGACAGGGCTCCGCGCCGGTAGCCGGGCTTGGCCCGGACGGCGCGGCACCTCCCGCAGCGGTCCCCGTCGCGTAACGGCTCGGACCGCATGCAGGCTCTGCGGCGGGCGGCCACCGCCTGACCGCGGGCATCCTGCGGCGCGCCGGCAACAGGCCCGCTCAGCTCTGCGTCCGACCGATTCCCATTCTTCAGGAACCGTTTACCTTCTGCCCGACCAGAACCCAGGCAAACCGGGGCAGAGCAGTGCAGACTTCCGTCATGGCGTGCATGCGCGACGAGTGCATGTTCGCGCTCGAATGGGTGGCCTATCACCGGGTCATCGGCTTCGACCACGTCTTCGTCTGCACCAACGACTGCAACGACGGGACCGACATCCTGATGGACAGGCTCGCGGCGCTCGGGGCGGTCCACCACATCCGCAACGACCTGCGCGGCGAGGCGCCGCCGCAACCGGCCGGCGTGGCGCGCGTGCTGGCCGATCCGCGGGCGCAGGCCTCGCGGTGGCTCCTGCACATCGACGCCGACGAGTTCCTGAACGTGCTGGAAGGAAGCGGCCGCCTCGCGGACTGGCTGCCGGTCGTCGAAGGCTTCGACGCGGTCGCCGTCACCTGGCGGCTCTTCGGCGATGGCGGGCTCGACGAATGGCCGGAGGGTGGCCTCCAGATCGAGGAGCTGACGCGGGCGGCGGCCCGCACCCGTCCCTTCACCGCGATGCAGAAGACCATGTTCGACCCGCGCGCCTTCGCCGGCGGCATCGACCACATGCCGAAGCAGCCGCGCCGCGCCGTCGGCCTCTGCACCGCGTCGGGCAGGCCGCTCCATCCCGGCGCCATGTCCGACCCGAGGCTCTCCGACCACCGCGACGCCGACGACGGCGCCGCGAACCGCACCCGGCACCTGCGCTGGGAGGGGGCCGTGGTGAACCACTACGCCGTCCGCGCGCCCGACCTCTTCCTGTTGAAGAACCACCGCGGCGACGGGATGCGCTCGGCCTACAACAGCCGCTACATGCTCCACTCGCGCTGGCACCGCGCCGCGAACGTGAACGACGTCGAGGAGCGCTCGATCCAGCGCCACCTGCCGGAGGTGAAGGCGCTCATGGCGCATTGGCGGCGGGCCGACCCCGGGATCGTCCGGCTCGAGGCCGAGGCCCATGCCTGGCTCGCCCGGATGCGGCGCGAGTGGCTGACGCCCGCGCGCGTGGTCGAACTGACGAACGCGACGCCCCGGATGGCCCGGCAGTGACCCGCGGATGGAGCGGCCGGCTCGCGCGCTCAACCCCGCCGCCGTCGATGACGCGACCCGGCGCGACCGATCCGGACCGCGTATCCAGACCACGCTCCGCTCCGGACGGCCCGGTCCCGTAAACCGGCTGAGCCCGCGCGCGCGGGCGCGGTCAGGCCGTGAGGCGCGCGTCGATCGCGTCCCAGATCAGTCCGGCGGCGTTGATCCCGTCGAAGCGCTCGAGCTCCTGGATGCCGGTGGGCGAGGTCACGTTGATCTCGGTCAGCCAGCCGCCGATCACGTCGATGCCGACGAAGACCTGTCCCATCTCCTTCAGGCGCGGGCCGATGGCGGCGCAGATCTCGCGCTCGCGGTCGGTCAGCGCGGTCTTCTCCGGCCGTCCGCCGACATGCATGTTCGACCGCGTCTCGCCCGCCGCCGGAACCCGGTTGATCGCGCCCGCGGGCACGCCGTCGACGAGGATGATCCGCTTGTCGCCCGCGGCCACGTCGGGGAGGAACTTCTGCACGATCAGGGGCTCGCGGCTCATGCCGGTGAAGAGCTCGTGCAGCGAGGCGAGGTTGCGGTCGTTGGGGTCGAGCCGGAAGACGCCCGCGCCGCCGTTGCCGTAGAGGGGCTTGAGGATGATGTCGCCGTGCCGCGCCTTGAACTCGCGCAGCACGCCGATGTCGCGCGCGATGGTGGTGGGCGGCGTGAGTTCGGGGAAGTCGAGCACCAGCAGCTTCTCGGGCGAGTTGCGGACCCAGAACGGGTCGTTGGCCACGAGGGTCCGGCCCTTCAGCCGGTCGAGGATATGGGTCGTCGTGATGTAGCCCATGTCGAAGGGCGGGTCCTGGCGGAGCCACACCACGTCCATTCCGGCGAGGTCGAGATCCACCGTCTCGCCCAGCGTCGCGTGATCGCCGCGCACGCGCCGCACGGCCAGCGGCTCGGCCCGCGCCATGACGCGGCCCTCGCGGTAGGACAGCCTGTCCGGCGTGTAGTGCCAGAGTTCGTAGCCGCGCGCCTGCGCCTCCTCGGCGAGGCGGAACGTGCTGTCGGCCTCGAAATTCACCGACCCGATCGGGTCCATCTGGAATGCCACCTTCATCGCCTGCCTCCCGCGCTTCGGACCGCGCCCCTAGATGGCGCGGTGCGGAGCCGAGTGCAATGGCGCTCAGGCGCAGAGCGCGTTGTGCAGGATGTCGAGCCGGCCGCTGCCGTCCACCAGCGCCACGTCGAAGCGCATCGGCGTGAGCGCGCCCCGGGGCAGGCGGCCGATGTAGTCCTCGGCGCTGCGGAGAAGTCGGCCGATCTGGCGCTGCGTCAGAGACTCCGCAGCGCGCGCATGGGTGGACGAGGCCTTGACCTCCACGAAGACGATCTCGCCCGCCTTCTCGAGGACGAGGTCGATCTCGCCCGCGTGGCCCTTCCAGCGGCGCGACCGGACACGGTGGCCGTCCCGCTCGTAGGACCGCGCCACCTGCTCCTCCGCGGAGAGACCGGCGTGGTAGTTGCGCTGGCCCCGCGCGCCCCGCCCGGGAAACACCGCCACGTCACGCATCCCCGTCCTCCTTCCTGAGGCGCAGCGCCTCCTGGTAGACCTCCCGCCGCGGCAGGCCCAGTCTTTCCGCCACCTCGGCGGCGGCGGCCTTGACGCTCATCTCCGCCATCGCCTCGCGAAGCGCCGCCTCGAGCGCCCCGGCCGAGGCGCGCGCGGGCGGCGCG
>NZ_JBQLZP010000166.1:0-5402 GCF_052168335.1 Roseicyclus sp.
GTCGGGACATGCCCATTTCTGTGTTTCCCCGAAGCGATACCCCACCGGCGAAACACCGGCGGGGTTCGAGCCTAGGTCGTTCTGACGAAGGACTGCACCTCAGTCGTCGTCATCGTCGTCATCGTCGTCGTCATCGTCCGAGCTGTCGTCGTCGTCGCAGCTGTCATCATCGTCCCAGCCGTCGTCGTCGTCGTTCCAGCTGTCGTCGTCGTCGTCCCAGCGGTCGTCATCGTCGTCCCGGCGGTCGTCGTCATAGCGGTCGTCGTCATAGCGGTCGTCGTCGATCTCGACCAGTCGGCCGGTGAAGCCCGGCCCGTACGAGGCGTCCGGC
Organism: Roseicyclus sp.; assembly: GCF_052168335.1. GTDB lineage: Bacteria > Pseudomonadota > Alphaproteobacteria > Rhodobacterales > Rhodobacteraceae > Roseibacterium. The sequence goes on from NZ_JBQLZP010000166.1 coordinate 332, forward strand.
TCGGAATACGACCGCAGCAGGTTTCCCTCGGCGTCGTAGTAGAAGTCCGAGTCGCGGCCGGCGCCGTAGGCGTCCACGTCGAGGATGCCGTTGCGCTCGATGTCGATCTCGATGCGGACGTATCCCTGCGCGACGAGGTCCTCCACGATCTTGTCGATGACGTCCTGGGGCGCGGCCTTGGCCAGGGAGGCGCCCAGGGCGAGTGCGACGGCGGATGTCGCGAGAAGTGTCATGGCTCGCATTGTTGTCTCCTTGAGTTCCGTTTCGGTACGGGACGCCGCCCGATCGGCGCCGCCCTGACCGTGAGATGCCTCGCCGGACCGCAGGAGGATATTTGCACGGGGTTTATCGCCCCCGCCATAAACGGGAGCGCCAGAGGCCTAAACCAAAGGAATAGGACGCCGCCGGAGCGCCCTCACATCTCCCAGCCGAGCGCGCGGGCCACGGTGAAGATGTCCTTGTCGCCCCGCCCGCACATGTTCATCACGATGAGATGCTCGCGCGGCAGATCCGGCGCGATCTTCGCGACATGCGCCAGCGCGTGCGAGGGTTCGAGCGCGGGGATGATCCCCTCCGTCTCGCAGGAGAGCTGGAAGGCGGCCAGCGCCTCGGCATCGGTGATCGAGACGTATTGGGCTCGGCCCACGTCGTGGAGCCAGGCGTGTTCGGGTCCGATGCCGGGATAGTCGAGCCCGGCCGAGATCGAGTGCCCCTCGAGGATCTGCCCGTCCTCGTCCTGCAACAGGTAGGTGCGGTTCCCGTGCAGCACGCCCGGACGCCCGCCGGTCAGCGAGGCGCAATGCTCCATCTTCTCGTTGACGCCCTTGCCGCCCGCCTCGACGCCGATGATCCCCACCTCCTTGTCGTCGAGGAAGGGATAGAAGAGGCCCATCGCGTTCGAGCCGCCGCCGATGGCGGCGATGATCGTGTCGGGCAGGCGCCCCTCGGCCTCCATGATCTGTTCGCGGGTCTCCTTGCCGATGATCGACTGGAAGTCGCGGACCATCGCCGGGTAGGGGTGCGGGCCAGCCACCGTGCCGATGCAGTAGAAGGTGTCGCGCACGTTCGTGACCCAGTCGCGGAGCGCGTCGTTCATCGCGTCCTTGAGCGTGCCGCGCCCGCTCGTCACCGGCACCACCTCGGCGCCCAGCAGCTTCATGCGGAAGACGTTCGGCGCCTGCCGCTCCACGTCGGTCGCGCCCATGTAGACGATGCACTTGAGCCCGAACTTGGCGCAGACCGTCGCGGTGGCCACGCCGTGCTGGCCGGCGCCGGTCTCGGCGATGATGCGGGTCTTGCCCATGCGGCGGGCGAGGATGATCTGGCCGAGCACGTTGTTGATCTTGTGCGCGCCGGTGTGGTTCAGCTCGTCGCGCTTGAAATAGATCTTCGCGCCGCCCAGCCGCTCGGTCAGGCGCTCGGCGAAGTAGAGGGGCGAGGGACGGCCGACATAGTGCTTCCAGAGGAACTCCATCTCGTCCCAGAAGCCCTTGTCCGTCTTGGCATGTTCGTACTGCGCCTCGAGCTCGAGGATCAGCGGCATCAGGGTCTCGGACACGAAGCGCCCGCCGAAGTCCCCGAAGCGGCCCTTCTCGTCGGGGCCGGTCATGAAGCTGTTGAGAATATCGTCGGGCATGGTCTGGCTCCCCTTCGCGCGTCCCGGGTGGTTCTAGCGCGGCCCCGCGCGGGGGGCCAATCGAAAAAGGCCGCCGGGACGGACCGGCGGCCTCTCGGGCGGATCGGTCGCGCCCCTCGGGGAATCAGCCCTCCTCGCCTCCTCGGGGGAGGGCATCAGCCCTCCTCGGGGTCGCCCGCGTCCATCATCATGTCGAAGGTGGTCATGACGTGGTCGCCTTCCTCGGACACGGGGTAGTCCTCGACGCCCTCCTCCCACTGGAAGCCTTCCTCGGCGCCCGATTCCTCGTAGAGCACGACGAAATAGGTGACGCCGGGCACGAAATCGCCCTGCACGCGGACCTCTTCGGTCCGGCCCGGCGCGACCTCGGCGAAGCCCGCGGGCTCGCTTCCGGGGGCGGTTCCGGGCAGGTCCTCGGTCACGACGATGTAGCCGGGGGTGCGCGCGACGACATTGTCGATCACGAGGTCCGCCCCCTCGGCACGCGCCTCGCCCGCGCTCGGGACGTCGTCCTGCGCGAGGGCGGCCGGCGCGGACAGGACAAGGGCCGGCAGGGCGAGGACTGCGGCGGTCTTGGCGATACGGCTCATGGCGCTCTCCTTTCGCGGTGCGTTCGGGGCACCAACGAAGGAGACGGGGGGCTCGGTTCCGCTCAGGCCGTGCGGAGGGCGGTCGCGAAAGCCTCCATGCGGGCCGCGTCCTTGATGCCGCGCGCGCCCTCGACGCCCGAGGAGACATCGACCTGCCGCGCCCCCGTCAGGCGCACGGCCTCGGCCACGTTCTCGGGCGTCAGGCCTCCGGCGAGCATCCAGGGCTTCGTCCAGTACTTGCGCCCCGCGAGCAGCCGCCAGTCGAAGGACAGGCCGTTGCCCCCCGGCAGGTCGGCGCCCGGCGCGGGCTTGGCGTCGATCAGGAGCTGGTCGGCCACGGCGGCGAAACGGTCGATGGCCGAGAGGTCGGCCGCCGTGGCGATCCCCAGCGCCTTCATCACCGGCAGGCCGTAGCGCGCGCGGACCTCCGCCACGCGGCCGGGGCTCTCCTCGCCGTGGAGCTGGAGCATGTCGAGCGGCACCGCCCCGGTCAGCGCGTCGAGTGCTGCATCGTCCGCGTCCACCGTCAGCGCGACCTTGGCCACGCCCGGCGGCACCTCGAGCGCGAGCGCGCGGGCGGCGTCGGGCGACACGTTGCGGGGCGATTTCGGAAAGAAGACGAAGCCCACGTAGCGCGCGCCGAGACGTGCCGCGGCGGCGACGTCCCCGGGGCGGCTCAGGCCGCAGAACTTGATCGAAACGTCCATGACGGGAGCGGCCCTCAGCGGGCCGTGCCGGTATCCTCGACCAGCGCCAGGATCTCGTCGCGGTTCGGGTCGCGGCGGCCCTTCAGCGCCTCGACCTCGCGCTCGAGCTTCTGCGCCTCGCGCCGGTTGGTCCTGGCCTCGGCGCGATGCCGGTGCTCGCGCAGCCATTCCCAGACAAAGCCGACGAGAAGGCCCGTGACGACGCCGCCGAGGATCACGACAAAGAGCGGCAGCTCGATGGCGTAGTCCACACCCGACCAGAGCGCGAGTTCCTGCGGCAGCACCGTCAGCGTCACCGGATCGCGGTTGGCGAGCGCGAGGATCACCAGCGCGATCGCGACGAGGATCAGGAACAGGTACTTGATGGCGCGGATTATCTTCATCGCTTCCCCCGGGTGGCCGGCCGGCAGCCGTCAGTCGTCGCCGTTCAGCCGGTCCCGTAGCAGCTTGCCCGCCTTGAAGAAAGGCACGTGCTTCTCGTCCACGTCAACGCTCTCGCCGGTGCGCGGATTGCGGCCGATGCGCGCGTCCCGCTTCTTGACCGAGAAGGCGCCGAAGCCGCGCAGCTCCACCCGGTTGCCGTCGGCCAGCGCCTCGATGATCTCCTCGAAGATGGCGTTCACGATGCGCTCCACGTCCCGCTGGTAGAGATGCGGGTTCTCGTCGGCGAGCTTCTGGATGAGCTCCGAGCGTATCATGGCGGCCCTCCCAAAAGCCCCGGGTCCTTGTTTTCCGGGCAGTATAGGGAAAACCAATCAGGGTGGATACCGGATTCCGGGCCCTCAGGCGGCACCGGCGCGGCCAAATGCCCGTGTCCATGGGCCGATTCCGGCTGAGCGGGGCGGAATCCGGCCGAAGCGGCGGGTCGGGCGGTCCACCCCGGGCCTGTCCAGCGCAGCGATTCGCGGTGAAGCTGGCGACCCCTCGAGGACTCGAACCCCGAACCTGCTGATTAGAAGTCAGCTGCTCTATCCTGTTGAGCTAAGGGGCCGCTCCGGAGCGGTTTAGCGAAGCGGGCGGCGTCCGTCCACGCCCCGCTACCGGAGATCGAGACGCATGAAGACGCTCTCGGGGTCCTCGCGGTAGGTTCCGAAGGGGCCCGTCTCGACGAAGCCCGCCCGCGCGTAGAGCGCGCGCGCCGCGGCATGACCCTCGCCCGAGCCGGTCTCGAGAAAGACCGCGGAGGCGCCGCCGGCGCGGGCGATGCCGACGAGATGCCCGAGAAGCGTGGCGCCGACCCCGCGGCCCCGCGCCTCCGAGACGGTGTGCATGGACTTCAGCTCGACCGCGCTGCCGAAAGGCTTGAGCGCCGCGACACCGAGGACGCGGTCCCCCTCGCGCACGGCATGGACCTGTGCGCCCGCGGCGCGGAGCTCCGCCGAGGTCATGACATGGCAGCTTTCTTCCGGCGAGAGCGTGCGCATCAGCGCGTGGTGGCGCGCCAGCACCTCGTCGACGGCTGCATCCTCGCCCTCGACGCGGGAGATGGAGATCAGTGCGTCCACTGTCCGCGCCGGTCGGTGGCGAAGTTCTCGCCGTAGCCGCGCGGCCGGATGTTCGGCTTGCGCGTCTTGGGCTGGATCACGACGGCGTCGATGCCGTGGTCGGCGGCGTAGTCCTGCGCGGCCTCCAGCGTCTCGAAGCGCAGCCGCACCTGGCTGTTCATGTCCGAGGAGCTGGTCCAGCCCATCAGCGGGTCGATCTTGCGGGCGCTTTCGGGAACGAACTCGAGCACCCAGTCCCGGGTCTTGGCCGTCCCGGAGGACATGGCCGACTTGGCAGGGCGATAGATGCGCGCGCGCATGGGAAACCTCTCCTGTCGTTCTGACCGCGTTATGGGGATCGTGCGACGCTTTTTCAATCGCCAACCTGTCGCGCCCAACGGGCGGAACGGCCATCGCTGCGGGGAGGGGGGAGAGGGTTGCCGACCGGGCTCGAGGGAGCGAGGGGTGGGTGGGTGTTCGAGCCCGGCCGGCAACCGCTTCTGCTGCTTGCACCTAAAACTGTAAGGCAACGTTGACGGGCATTGCAAGAGAAATTTCGCCCTAGAGTTGTAATTTCTGCCTGCGCCTCGTCCACCTTTTGTTAACCTTTTGAACGCTCAAGCCCGCACGGGGCGCCCCCGGCGCCGCCGCCCC
>NZ_JBQLZP010000167.1:0-7930 GCF_052168335.1 Roseicyclus sp.
GACGAGTCCCGCCCTGCGCGGTCTGTGTCGCGTTGGGGCGTCACCGGCGGCCTTCACGCCGGGCGAATTGCGGGACCGGACGACCTTGATGTTGCGCGCCAGGCTGGACCGGGAGGCGCGACTGGGCCTATGCCTGCGGGCGGGGGAGCGGCGGGACGGGTCCCGCGCGCCCCGCGCGAGGGGGAACGGGACCGTGCTGACGCAGGATTTCGGCGAGTGGGACGTGATCGTGGTGGGCGCGGGCTCGGCCGGATGCGTGCTTGCCAACCGGCTCTCGGCCGACCCCGCGCTCCGGGTCCTGCTCCTCGAGGCGGGCGGCAGCGACAACCGCCTCTGGGTCCATGTGCCCGTGGGATACCTCTACGCGATGGGCGACCCCTCGCTCGACTGGTGCCTGAAGACGGAGGCCGAGCCGGGCCTGAACGGGCGCGCGCTGAACTATCCGCGCGGCAAGGTTCTCGGCGGCTGCTCCTCGATCAACGGCATGATCTACATGCGCGGGCAGGCGCGGGACTACGACCTCTGGCGGCAGATGGGGAACCCCGGCTGGGGCTGGGACGACGTCCTGCCCTACTTCCGACGCTCCGAGGCGCATCACGGCGGCGGCGACGCGGTGCATGGCGGCGCGGGCGAGTTGCGCGTGGAACGGCAGCGCCTGTCCTGGCCGATCCTCGACGCGGTGGCGGAGGCGGCGGAGGAGATGGGCATCCCCCGCACCGACGACTTCAACCGCGGCGACAACGAGGGCGCGGGCTACTTCGAGGTGAACCAGAGGGGCGGATGGCGCTGGAACGCGCGGCGCGCCTTCCTCGACCCCGTGCGCCGGCGGCAGAACCTCAGGATCGTGACCGGGGCCGAGGTCGCCCGCCTCAGCCTCGCGGGGCGGCGGGCCACGGGCGTCGTCTTCCGGCAGGACGGCGCGGCCTTCCACGCGCGCGCGGCGGGCGAGGTCGTGCTCGCGGCGGGCGCGATCGGGACGCCGAAGATCCTCGAGCTGTCCGGGATCGGGCAGGCCGGGCGGCTCCGGGGCCTCGGCATCGACGTGGCGCTCGACGCGCCGGAGGTGGGCGAGAACCTCGCCGACCACCTGCAGATCCGCACGATCTGGCGGATCGAGGGCGCCCGCACGCTCAACGACTGGTACGCGAGCCCCTGGGGCAGGCTCAGGATCGGGCTCGACTACGCGCTGCGCCGCGCGGGGCCGCTGGCCATGGCCCCCTCGCAGTTCGGCATCTTCACCCGCTCCTCGCCCGAGCACGAGACGCCCAACATCGAGTACCACGTCCAGCCGCTCTCGCTCGACGCCTTCGGGCAGCCGCTCCACCGCTTCCCGGCGCTCACGGTCTCGGTCTGCAACCTGCGCCCCGAGAGCCGGGGCTCGGTCCACGTGACGGGGCCCGAGCCGGGAAGCCCGCCGTCGATCCGGCCGAACTACCTCTCCGCCCCCGCCGACCGGCGCGTGGCGGTGACCTCGATCCGCCACGCCCGGGCGCTGATGGGCACGCGGCGGATGGCCGGGTTCCGCCCCGTCGAGCTCAGGCCCGGCGCGGAGGTGGACGGCGAGGAGGCGCTCCTGAAGGCCGCCGGCGACATCTCGACGACGATCTTCCACCCGGTCGCGACCGCGCGCATGGGCAGCGACGCGCGCGCGGTGACGAGCCCGGAGCTGACCGTCAACGGGATCGGCGGCCTCTCGATCGCGGACGCCTCGGTGATGCCCGCGATCCCCTCGGGCAACACCCACGCCCCGGTGACGATGATCGCCGAGAAGGCCTCCGACATGATCCGGGCGCGCCTGCGGTGAGGCCGGAGTGCGTATTTCGGGAAAGATGAAAGCCGGGGACGCGCGCCCCTGGTCTTCATCTTTCTTCAAATACGCACTTTTTTCGCCCGGCCTCAGTGGGCCCAGGGGGTAACGCGGCCCTCGACGCCGTCCCACTTGCCGGTGCCGAGCACGCGCTCGGGGTTGGTGGGCGGGGGCATCTCGACGCCTTCGAGCTTGCGGAAGCCGAAGCGCCCGTAATAGGGCGCGTCGCCGACGAGCATGGTGCGGGGCCAGCGCGCCGCCTCGGCGCGGCGCATGCCCTCGCGCACGAGGGCGGCGCCGAGCCCCTCGCCCTGGCGCGTCGGGTGGACGGCGACCGGGCCGAGGAGGAGCGCCTCGTGCCGGCCCACGCGCACCGGCCAGAAGCGGATCGCGCCCGCGAGGATGCCGAGGTCGTCGCGCGCGAGCAGGCAGAGATCGCGCACCGGCGGCACGCCGTCGCGCAGGCGGTAGGAGGACAGCGCCTCGCGCCCCGGCGCGAAGCACAGGTCGAAGAGCGCCTCGACCTCCCACCTGTCCTGCGGTTCCTCGCGGAGAAATTCGTACAAGGGTCCTGCCGTCCGCCCTTCGCCTCTGGCCACGGGCCTAGCACGGCGCTACCCCTTTGCCAAACCGCGCGAGGGGGAAATCCGCATGTTCTACCGTCCGGCCGAGGGACACGGCCTGCCGCACAACCCGTTCAACGCCATCGTGACGCCGCGCCCCATCGGCTGGATCTCGACGCGGGGCGCGGACGGGTCGGAGAACCTCGCGCCCTATTCCTTCTTCAACGCCGTCGCCTACGTGCCGCCGCAGGTCATGTTCGCCTCGACCTCCGCCAAGGCGGACCGGGGCGACACCAAGGACAGCGTGGCCAATATCCGCGAGACGGGCGTGTTCTGCGTGAACGTGGTGGAATACGCGATGAAGGACGCGATGAACCTCACCTCGGGCCCCTGGCCGAAGGAGACCGACGAGTTCGCGCTGGCGGGCATCGCGCGGGCCGAGTGCGAGACGATCCCCTGCGCGCGCGTCGCGGGGGCGCCCGCCTCGCTCGAGTGCCGCCTGACGCAGATCGTTCGGCTCGAGGGCGAGGCCAACTTCGCGGTCTTCGGCGAGGTCACGGGCGTGCACCTGCGCGACGATTGCGTGGTGGACGGGGTCTTCGACGTGCTCGCCTTCAACCCGCTGACGCGCATGGGCTACCGCGACTATTCGGTGATCCGCGACAAGTTCGAGCTGAAGCGCCCCGGCGAGTGACGCGCGCCCGGTGGCGGGCGTCGCGGTGCGTATTTGAAGAAAGATGAAGCGCAAGAGGGTGTTTCGGGCCCGGGCGGCCTTGCGCGGGCGGGGCCGGGGTGGTTGCGTGGGGGCGGCGGAAACCGGCGCGAGGGAAGGGCTGCGATGGCGGAGACGGTGATCGGGGTGATCGGGGGCTCGGGGGTCTACGAGATCGGCGGGCTCGAGGGGGCGGAGTGGGTCGCGGTCGAGAGCCCGTTCGGCACGCCCTCGGACGCGATCCTGACCGGGCGGCTCGGCGGCGTTCGGATGGCCTTCCTGCCGCGCCACGGGCGGGGGCATGTCCACAGCCCGACGAGCGTGCCCTACCGCGCCAACATCGACGCGCTGAAGCGGCTGGGCGTGACGGACGTGGTCTCGGTCTCGGCCTGCGGCTCGTTCCGCGAGGAGATGGCGCCGGGCGATTTCGTGATCGTCGACCAGTTCGTCGACCGCACCTTCGGGCGCGAGAAGAGCTTCTTCGGCGAGGGGCTGGTGGCGCATGTCTCGGTCGCGCACCCGACCTGTCCGCGCCTGTCGGCTGCCTGCGCGGAGGCGGCGCGCGCGGCGGGCGTCCGGGTCCATGACGGCGGCACCTACCTTGCCATGGAGGGGCCGCAGTTCTCGAGCCTCGCCGAATCGAGGCTCTACCGCGAGGTCTGGGGCTGCGACGTGATCGGCATGACCAACATGCCCGAGGCCAAGCTCGCCCGCGAGGCGGAGCTCTGCTATGCCTCGGTCGCCATGGTCACCGACTACGACAGCTGGCATCCCGGCCATGGCGAGGTCGACATCACCGAGATCGTGGCGACGATGACGGCCAATGCCGACAAGGCGCGGGCGATGGTGGCGCGGCTGCCCGCGCTTCTCGGGGCGGAGCGCGCGTCCTGCCCGCATGGCTGCGACCGGGTGCTCGACACCGCGATCCTGACCGCGCCGGGCAAGCGCGATCCGGCGATGGTGGCGAAGCTCTCGGCGGTGGCGGGGCGGGTGCTCGGTTCCGCGTGACAAATCCCGCGCGGTGAGGCTCAGTGGCGGCGTGAGACCGCCCCGGAGCACCGCCGCAAGATGCCGCTCGACACCTGGCTCGCCTTTCTCGCGGCGTCGGCGGCGATCCTCGTGCTGCCCGGTCCCACGGTCATGCTGGTCGTCACGCTGGCGCTGAGCCAGGGGCGCCGGGTGGCGCTGGCGACGGCCGCGGGCGCCGCGCTCGGCGGCGGCGTCGCGCTGACGGTCTCGCTCGCGGGGCTGGGGGCGGTGGTGACGGGGTCGCCCGCGCTGTTCGCGGCGCTGAAATGGGTGGGGGTCGGCTATCTCCTCTGGCTCGGGATCGGCCTCTGGCGGAGCGCGTCCGAGGCGGGGCGCACGCTGGCCGCGACAGGGCACGTCGCCGCGCGGCAGAGCTTCGGGCAGGCGGCGACGGTGACGGTGCTGAACCCCAAGGGCATCGCCTTCTTCATCGCCTTCGCGCCGCAGTTCATCGACCCGGCCCGGGCCTATGCCGCGCAGGCGGCCGTCATGGTGCCGAGCTACGTGACGCTGGCCGCGATGAACGCGCTCGGCTACGCGCTGATGGCCGACACGCTCCGGGCGCGGCTGCTGCGGCCCGAGGTCCTGCCGTGGATGGCGCGGGCGGGGGCGCTCGGGATCGTGGCCATGGCGCTCCTCATGGCGGGCGTGCGGAGGGAGGGGGGATGAGCCTCGGGCTCGACCGGACGCGGCTTTGGGCGCTTCTCGGGTTGCCGGGCGGGCCGCCGCGCGGGGCGGAGGCGGTGCCGGGGCCGGCCGCGCGGCCGGGGGAGCATCTGGGGGAGCATGTGCTGAACCGCGTGCGGCTCGGCGGCATTCCCGGGCTCTACCTCCGGCCGGAGGGGCCGGGGCCGCATCCCGCCGTGCTCTACTGCCACGCCCATGGCAACCGCTACGAGCGCGGTGCGGAGGAGCTGCTCCTCGGGCGGCCCGCGTTGCAGGCGCCCTACGGTCCGGCGCTGGCGGAGCGCGGGATCGCGAGCCTCGCCATCGACCTCGCGCCCTTCGGCGCGCGGCAGGGCGAGGGGCCGGAGGCCGCGCTCGCCAAGGCCTGCCTCTGGGAGGGGCGGCCGCTGATGGGGCGCATGCTGGCGGAACTGGCGCTGGCCTTCGACTGGCTGGCGGCCCGGCCGGAGATCGACGGGGGGCGGATCGCGACGCTGGGCCTCTCGATGGGGGGCACGCATGCCTACTGGCTCGCCGCGCTGGAGCCGCGGGTGGCGGCCTGCGCGCAGCTCTGCGTCTTCGCCGATGTCGGGCCCCTGATCGCGACGGGGGCGCATGACCTTCACGGGCCCTACATGACGGTGCCGGGACTGCTCGCGGAGGGGGACATGGGCGACGTGGCGGCGCTGGTCGCGCCCCGGCCGCAATTCGTGGGCGTGGGCGCGCGCGATCCGCTGACGCCGCCGGACGCGCTCGGGCCCGCGCTCGGGCGGCTGCGGGACGCCTACGGGGCGGCGGGGGCGCTGCGCGTGCTGGTGGAGCCGGAGGGCGGCCACGCGGAGAGCCCGGCGATGCGAGCGGGCGTCCTGTCGTTCCTCGACGAGACGATAGGGCCGGTGCGCGGCGGTGGGTGACGCTCCGGGGCCGCGTCGCGAGTTCGGCGCCGCATGCGCTGCCGCAGGCGCCGCGCGGGGTGGCGCGCGCGAAGGCGGCAATGACGGCGCAGAAACCGCTCGGCCCGGAAGCGGCGCTGGGGAGGTCGGGCGTCGGCCGGCGCCGAGGCGAGGACGGCGGTATGCGCCCTTGGAAGGCCGCGTGGGAGCGGAGCGGGCCCTGGCCCTTAACGCCCTCGCCCGGGGAAGGCAGGCCGCCCGCGCGGCGTCAGGGACCGCCGCGCGCGTGGACCCTGCGATCGGCGGCGGCGCGGCGGGTGATCGCGCGGTCGGCGGCGGCCATGGCGACGCCGAAGAAAGCGCTCTCGGCCAGTCCGGGGCCGGGGCTTCCGGCCGCGAACTGCCCCGTTGCGAACATCAGCGCGCCGTAGATGGCGGCGGCGAGGGCGCCGCGCGCGAGATGTCCCGCGTGGGTGCGGTCCTCGAGGAAGGTCGTCGCGTAGAAATCCGCCACCTCCGCGGACCCGCTTGCCACCCGCCCGTTCACCAGAATGCGGTGAACCCGGCTGTAGCCGTTCGGGCCGTAGGCGGCGGTGGCCTCGACCCGCGTGCCGTCGGGCAGGTCCGCGCGGATCACGATGGCCGCGAGGTTGAGCCGCCATGGCGTCTGCGCGAGGAGCGCGTCATCGACGTGGAGCCGGAGTTGCGTGCGCAGCACCGGGTCGCAATCGTGAACCAGCCTGAGGCCGTGACCCGCCGCATCGACCCGCCATGTCCTGGAAAACATCCGCACACCCGCACCACCTGCCGAAGCAAGTCCCGGGTGGCTGCGTGGCGGCTACCTTGCCAGCGGGTATCGCCGCGCCGAGGCCCCCGCAAGGACAAGCGGGGAGACGCCGTCGCCGCGCGGACGGGGGCCACGGCGTTGCCCGGGCGTCGCGCCTTCCGCGCCACAGCGGCGGGCGGGCGCGCGGGGGGACGCTTGATCCGGCCCGCACGCCTTGTCATCAAGGCATCATGCGGCGTCCGGCGATCCTCCTCTCGGTGCTCCTCCTCTGGCTGGCGCGCGGCGCTCAGGCCCAGGAATTCGTCGCCGTGCCCGACCTCGTCTCGGACGAGGCCTTCTACCGGATCGTGGCCTGCGCCGCGCCGCCCGGCGGCGACTGCGCCAAGCCCTTCATCTGGTGGCCCGAGGAGCGGCGGCTGCGCCTGCGGGTCGGCATCGCGCAGGTCGCGGGCGACTTCGCCAGCTATCGCTTCGACCTCGTGGACCGCTCCATCGACCGGGCGATCGACGAGATCAACGCCGCGGGCGCCCACCTCTTTCTCGAACGCGCCTACGAGGGACCCTTCGACGTGCCCTTCTACCTGGTGGACGCGCCCCAGGGCGGTGCGATCAGCGGCACCAGCGTGCCCGACCTCGACGGCTCGGAGATTGCCATCGGGCGGATCGTGCTCCGCTCGCGGGGGGAGGAGATCACAGGGGCGGCCATCGCCATCTCCGCCGACATAAGGCGGCGCGAGATCGCGTCGGTCGTGCTCGAGGAACTGGTGCAGTCGCTCGGCCTCGTGACGGACATCCTGTCGCCCGCCTACCAGCACTCCATCTTCGCGGAGGACAGCAACTCGGTCACGCGCCTGCGCGGACAGGACGCCGCCGCGCTCCGCCGCCACTATCCCCGCTTCTGACGGCGCCTCGCGCCCCCACAAAGGCCCCTGCCCCATGCTCGATACCAAATCCGTCCAGGACTACATCCGCACGATCCCCGACTTCCCCCACGAAGGGATCCTGTTCCGGGACGTGACGACGCTGTTCCAGGATCCGCGCGGCTTCCGGCTGGCGGTCGACCAGCTGCTGGCGCCCTTCGTGGGCAGCCGCATCGACCTGGTGGCGGGGCTCGAGGCGCGGGGCTTCATCCTCGGCGGCGCGGTCGCGCACCAGCTCTCGAAGGGCTTCGTTCCGATCCGCAAGAAGGGCAAGCTGCCGGCCGCGACAATCGAGCAGGACTACGCGCTCGAATACGGGCGCGCGACGGTCGAGATGCACGACGACGCGGTGCAGGCGGGGCAGAAGGTGCTGCTGGTGGACGACCTCCTCGCCACGGGCGGCACGGCGGAGGCCGGCATCCGCCTGATCGAGCGGCTCGGCGGCGAGGTGGTGGGCTGCGCCTTCGTCGTGGACCTGCCGGACCTCGGCGGGCGGCGCAAGCTCGAGGACATGGGGATGGCGGTCCACGCCATCTGCGCCTACGAGGGGCTC
>NZ_JBQLZP010000168.1:0-1448 GCF_052168335.1 Roseicyclus sp.
GACCGCATCGGTCGCTACCTCTTCGTCAAGACGGCGATCAACATCATCCTCGGCGCGATCTCCTTCGCCATCATGCTTCTGCTGGGGATCGAGTTCGCCCTGTTCTGGGCCGTGCTCATCGCCTTCCTGAACTACATTCCCTATATCGGGTCGATCGTGGGCGTGATCTTCCCGGTGCTCCTCAGCCTGGCGCAGTTCGGCACGATCGCGATGGCGGGCACCGTTCTGGTGGCGCTGTCGGCGGCGCAGATCTTCGTCGGCGCCTGGCTCGAACCCCGGATGATGGGCCGGGCGTTCAATCTCAGTCCCTTCGTCGTGCTCCTGTCGCTTGCCGTCTGGAGCACGCTATGGGGCCTGCCGGGGGCGTTGCTGGCGGTTCCGATGACGGCGAGCCTGGTCCTCGTGCTGGCCGAGATCCGGAGCACCCGCTTCATCGCCGTGATGCTCTCGGCCAGCGGACGGGTCTAGGCCAGGCGCGTCATTCCAGCGTCGCATCGAACTGGATGACGTTCCGGCCTGTCTCGGCGGTCGGCGCGAGAATGATCTTCGCGTTCACGATGCCGGGGCCCGAGAACTCGATGGCGCCGTCGAGGAGCTCGTCGCTTTGCTGCGTGATCGCATAGCCGCCCTGCCGCAGGTTTTCCTCCCAGGTGGCCAGGATCTCCGCCACATCGCGTTCGGTGGAAATCGAGAACATGCGGATCGCCGAGCCCACCGCCCGGTCCGACACGACCTCCGCGTCGTCGGGAAACACGAGCACGTCCGGTATCCATTCCTGGACGTGTTCGTCCGCCCGCGAGATGGCCGACAGCGCCAGCACGATCAGCGCTGCAAGGGCCATGTCTACGAAGGCGGCCGGGCGCATCGCCCTCGGCATCGCGGCCATGAGGGCACGCGCTACGCGCATGGACGGGCTCGGGGCGGTGGGGGAAAGTGCATCTGCCATGCGTCAGACCTAACCGCGACGCGGCCCCGTTCAAGTCGATGTGCGGAAGACCGCCGTTCAGGGGCGATGTCGGCGCCGCGCGATTCACCAGCCGTAAATCGGTGCCGCGTAGTCTGACCGATGGGTCCGGTCCCGGGCCTGCTCCGGTCTCCTCGCCGCATTGTGCCGGGGGTCCGTGAAAGGATATTCACACGGCCATGGCGTCAGCGGCACGGACCTCCTTCATCGCGCGCATCACCGATGCGACCCCGGAGATGCACCCGAGCGAACGGCGGCTCGCGGAGGCGATCCTGCATTTCCCCGGGCAGATCGCGAGCTACACCGCGACGGAGCTGGCGCAGATGGCGGGCGTCTCCAACGCCACTGTCACGCGCTTCATCCGCAAGATCGGCTACGCCTCCTTCGAGGAGGCGCGGCAGGCCGTCCGCGCCGAGCAGGAGGCGGGAACGGCGCTTCTGCGCATGGATCGCGGCGACGTGCCGCGCGGCGGACGCATCGCGCG
>NZ_JBQLZP010000169.1:0-4728 GCF_052168335.1 Roseicyclus sp.
GAGGCCCACCGGCACGTCGAGCGTGCCGTCGTAGACCGGCAAGCGGGTCATGCCGCTCTCGCGGAATATGGCCACCAGTTCCGCCAGGCTGGCATCGCAGGAGGCCGAGACGATCTCGGCGCGCGGGATCGCCACGTCCTCAACGCGCATGTGCCGGAGGTTCGACATGCCGAAGGGACGCGGTTCGGCACCAGCGACGGCGCTGCCGTTCGTCTCTTCGCTCTGGTCGGGAGTGGACGCGCCGAACAGGCGCGCGAGAAAGCCGGGACGCTGGTCCGGACTATCATCCTCGTCGGGCTGCGCGCCTTGCGCCGCAGCGGACGAGGGATCAGGGTTCGAGCTCATCGCTCCTTTCCGAAAGGTACACCGGGCTCTGATTACCCGTTGCGGTCAATATGGGTCAGGAACCCCCATCCTGGCAAGGATCGCGGTCTCGAGCTTTTCCATCAAATCCGCATCGGCGTCCGTGATGTGATCGAAACCCAACAGGTGCATGAGCCCGTGGACGAGGAGGTGGGCGAGATGCTGCTCGAAGGGGCGGCCTGCTTCCTCCGCCTCGCGCGAGATCACGCCGAGCGCCAGCGCGATGTCGCCGAGTTCCTCGGACGGGCCGCCGGGGGCGGCTTCGGGCAGGTCGGGCATTTCGCCCGGCGCTTCGGCGGCGCGCTCCTCCGAGGGCCAGGAGAGGACGTTGGTGGGCGTGGGCTTGCCCCGGAACTCGGCGTTCAATTCGGCGATCCGCGCATCTCCGCAGGCGAGGATCGAGACCGCGAAGGCCGCGGGGTCGAGGCCGAGCGCATCGAGTGTCGCGGCGAAGGCCTCGCCCGCGAGGCGCTCGAGCGCGTCCTCGTTCCAGCCGTCGTCCTCGATGAGAATGTCGATCTCCATGGTGGGGGGCCATGCACCGGCGCGCAGCCGCGGTCAATGCGGCGGTCACGTCGCCTCCCATACCGCCTCCGCCGCGGCGAGCCCGGAGGTCCAGGCGCCGCCGAGGCTGGTCGCCATAGGCCCCGGAGCCGCCTCCCCGGCGAAGAAGAGGCGTCCCTCGACGGGCGCGGCGTAGTCCTGCCTCGCGGTGGCGGCACCGGGCAGCGGACGCGCCCAGGGGCCGAGGCTGAGGGGATCGCCGGTCCAGTCGTGCGTCG
Organism: Roseicyclus sp.; assembly: GCF_052168335.1. Classification (GTDB taxonomy): domain Bacteria; phylum Pseudomonadota; class Alphaproteobacteria; order Rhodobacterales; family Rhodobacteraceae; genus Roseibacterium. The sequence goes on from NZ_JBQLZP010000169.1 coordinate 1,146, forward strand.
CGGCGGCAACGGCCCTGAGCCCCGTGTGCTGGCGCAGCACCTCGCCCGCGACGGTCGCCGCCCGCCCTTCGCTCCGCAGCGCGCGCGCCCGCGCGCCGCAGAAGATGACGTTCGCCAGCGGCGCGCGCGGGTCGAGATGGAGGAGCGCGCCCTCGCCTTCGAGGAGCGACGGCATGTCCACGGCGAACTCAGCGGCGCCGGGGGGGCGCCGCTCGAGGCGGAGGCCGACCTTGAGGAACTCGGCGGGGCCGAGCGCGGCGAAGGCCGCCGCCTTCGCGGGCGGCAGGGCGGGGGTGAAGCGGACGGCGCCCGAGGCGAGGACGGCCGGCGGCAGCGTCACGATGACAACGCCCGCGCGGAGCGACCCGAAGCCGCCGGAGAGGGTCACAAAACCCGCCGCGCGCAGGTCGATCGCCGTCACCGTGTGTCCCGTCCGCACCGGCAGCCCGTCGGCCAGCGCGGTCAGGAGGCCGCCCGGCCCGCCATCGACCAGCCGATCCTCGCCCGAGACGAGCGCCGCCGTATCGAGAAGCGAGACATCGCCCGGATCGCCGCCCATCGACATGGCGGAGAGGCGCAGCGCGCCCGCCTCCCACGCCGTCGCGGTGGGGACGGCGGCGAGGGTCGCATCGTGCCCCGCCTCCTCCGCGAGGCGGTCGATCGCGTCCTCGACCGGGCCGAAGGCCTGCATGAACCGCAGCGCGGCATCCGGCGCGTCGCTGCCGGTGACGGACATGTCCTCGTAGCGGCTGGGCGTGAGGCGGAGGCCGAGGTCGCGCGCCGCCCGCGCAAGGGGGTTCAGCCCGCCGTTGTGGAGCCACTGCGCGCCCGCGTCCCAGGGCAGGCCGAGGGCGGAGGCGTCGGTCCAGGCCCGTCCGCCGACGCGGTCCCGCGCCTCGAGGAGAACGACCTCGTAATCCCACGCGACGAGCCGGCGCGCGGCGGCGATCCCGGCCGCGCCTGCGCCCACCACCGCCACCTCGGCGTCGAGCGGCATGTCGGAGCGCACCACGCGGGGCGCGGCAAGCGCCGCGGCGGCGAGCGCGAGGACGCGGCGGCGGCCGGGCATCCGTGCCTCAGCCCGCGCCGCCCGCCTCGTCGGCGTCGTAGGCCTCGATGATCCGGGCGACCATCGGGTGACGGACCACGTCCTTCGCGGTGAAGTAGTTGAAGCTGATGCCCTTCACGCCCGCGAGGATGCGCTCGGCGTCGATCAGGCCCGAGGGCATCCCCCGCGGCAGGTCCACCTGGCTGGGGTCGCCGGTGATGACCATGCGGCTGCCCTGCCCGAGGCGGGTCAGGAACATCTTCATCTGCATCCGCGTCGCGTTCTGCGCCTCGTCGAGGACGACATAGGCGTTCGAGAGCGTGCGCCCCCGCATGAAGGCGAGCGGCGCGATCTCGATCGTCTTCTCCTCCATCAGCTTCTGGAGCTGCTTCTGCGGGAGGAAGTCGTTCAGCGCGTCGTAGAGCGGCTGCATGTAGGGATCGACCTTCTCCTTCATGTCGCCGGGCAGGAAGCCCAAGCGCTCGCCCGCCTCGACGGCGGGACGGGAGAGGATGATCTTGTCCACGTGGCCGTTGATCATCTGGTTCACGGCCACGGCGACGGCGAGGTAGGTCTTGCCGGTGCCCGCGGGGCCGATGCCGAAGGCCAGCTCGTGCGTGAAGAGGTTGCTCACGTAGGCCTGCTGCGCCTGCGTGCGGGGCTCGACCGTCTTCTTGCGCGTCCCGATCTCGAGCGAACCCGCGCCGAACATCTCCATCTGGTCGCCCGACCGGGCGCCCGTCTCCTCCTGGCTGCCGCCCATGCGCACCATGGCGTCGATGTCGCCGGGCTCGACGCTGCGGCCCGATTCCAGCCGCGCATAAAGCCGCTCGAGCACGGTCGCGGCCTCGGCCCGCGCCTCGCCCAGAAGCGCGAGTTCGTTGCCCCGCCGCACGATGTGGACGGAGAGAAGGTGCTCTATCTGTGCGAGATTGCGGTCGAATTCGCCGCAGAGCTCGATCAGCAACCGGTTGTCGGGGAATTGTAGCAGCAGTTCGACGGGCGGCTCGGCAGCGGGGTGCGGCAGAGTTGTTGTCGCCAAGTTGTGCTCCCGGATTTCAGGGCTTCCTGCAGGACGATGTTCGCAAGGGACGAAGCGCAACGCAACAGATTGTGGCACCTGTCACGAAGAATTCTTGATGCTGTGGAGGCGTCAGGCGAGGACGCCGCCGAGCGAGTTCGGTCCGCTCTCGACGATCCGCACCGGCGCGATGCGGCCGAGGAGGCCCGCGTCCCCCTTGGCGTGAACGGCGTGCAGGTACTCGGACTTGCCGACGATCTGCCCCGGCATCCGCCCCGCCTTCTCGAAGAGGACGTTCACCGTGCGGCCCACCATCGCGTCCTGCGCCGCGCGCTGCTGCCGGGTCAGGAGCGCCTGGAGCCGCTGGAGCCGGTCGTCCGCTTCGGCGGGATCGACCTGCGCGCGCTCGGCGGCGGGGGTGCCGGGACGGGGGGAATACTTGAAGGAGAAGGCGCTGGAATACCCGACGGCCTCGACGAGGTCGAGCGTCGCCTGGAAATCGGCCTCGGTCTCGCCGGGAAAGCCCACGATGAAGTCGCCGGACAGCGCGAGGTCGGGGCGCGCGGCGCGGATGCGCTCGATCAGACGGATGTAGCCCGCGGCGGTGTGCTTGCGGTTCATCGCCTTGAGAATCCGGTCCGAGCCCGCCTGCACCGGCAGGTGGAGATAGGGCATCAGCTTGTCGCAGTCGCCATGCGCCGCGATCAGGTCGTCGTCCATGTCGTTGGGATGCGAGGTTGTGAAGCGGATGCGCGCGAGCCCGTCGATGTCCGCCATCGTGCGGATCAGCCGCGCGAGGCCCCACTCGTCGCCACCAGGCCCCGCCCCGTGGTAGGCGTTCACGTTCTGCCCGAGAAGCGTGATCTCCCGCACGCCGCGCTCCACGAGGTCGCGCGCCTCGCCCAGGAGCCGCTCGACCGGGCGCGAGACCTCGGCGCCGCGCGTGTAGGGCACCACGCAGAAGGAGCAGAACTTGTCGCAGCCCTCCTGCACGGTGAGGAACGCGGTCGGCCCGCGCGTCGCCCGGCGGTCCCTGGGCAGGTGGGCGAACTTGTCCTCCTCGGGGAAGTCGGTGTCGAGCGCCTTCCCGCCGCGCTCCAGCGCCTCCATCATCGCGGGCAGACGGTGGTAGGTCTGCGGCCCGACGACGAGGTCCACCATCGGCTGGCGGCGCATGATCTCCTCGCCCTCGGCCTGCGCGACGCAGCCCGCGACGCCGATCTTGAGGTCGGGCTTGGCCGCGCGCAGCGGCTTCAGCCGGCCGAGCTCGGAATAGACCTTCTCGGCCGCCTTCTCGCGGATGTGACAGGTGTTCAGCAGGATCATGTCCGCCGCCTCGGGCGTATCGACCTGCTCGTAGCCCTGCGCGCCCAGCGCCTCGGCCATGCGCTCGCTGTCGTAGACGTTCATCTGGCAGCCATAGGTCTTGACGTAGAGCTTCTTCGTCGCGGTCATGGCACGGCCCTGGGCTGGGGGAGATGTCGCTTCGCGGCATGTATCGCAGGCGCGCCACC
>NZ_JBQLZP010000170.1:0-9016 GCF_052168335.1 Roseicyclus sp.
CCCGGCGGACCTCAAGCGCCTGGGCGACGGCGATCTGCGCCGCCTCGCCGACGAGCTTCGGGCCGAGACGATCTGGTCCGTCAGCCAGACCGGCGGGCATTTCGGCGCGGGCCTCGGGGTCGTGGAGATCACGGTCGCGATCCACGCCGTCTTCGACACGCCGCGCGACAAGCTGATCTGGGACGTCTCGCACCAGTGCTATCCGCACAAGATCCTGACCGGCCGCCGCGAGCGGATGCTGACGATCCGCCAGAAGGACGGCCTCTCGGGCTTCACCAAGCGGTCCGAAAGCCCCTATGACCCGTTCGGTGCGGCGCATTCTTCTACAAGTATCTCGGCGGCCCTCGGCTTTGCCGTGGCGCGCGATCTCGGCGGCGACAGCCCCACCGGGCACGGCGACGCCATCGCGGTCATCGGCGACGGCGCGCTCTCGGGCGGAATGGCCTACGAGGCGATGAACAATGCGGGCCACATGGGCCGACGGCTGATCGTGATCCTGAACGACAACGAGATGTCGATCGCGCCGCCCACGGGGGCGATGTCGAACTACCTCTCGCGCCTCTATGCCGGCGCCCCCTTCCAGGAGCTGAAGGCGGCCGCCAAGGGTGCCGTCTCGCTCCTGCCCGAACCTTTCCAGGAAGGCGCGCGGCGGGCCAAGGAGCTGCTCAAGGCCGCGACGGTCGGCGGCACGCTCTTCGAGGAGCTGGGCTTCTCCTACATCGGGCCCATCGACGGGCACGACATGGAGCAGCTTCTGGCGATCCTGCGCACCGTGAAGGCGCGCGCGGACGGGCCGGTCCTGATCCACGCGATCACCAAGAAGGGCAAGGGCTATGCCGAGCATCGCCCCGACCGGGGCCACGCCACGGGCAAGTTCGACCTCCGCACCGGCGAGCAGAAGAAGGCCCCTTCGAACGCGCCCTCCTACACCAAGGTCTTCGCCCAGTCCCTGATCCGCGAGGCCGAGGAGGATGCCCGGATCGTCGCCGTCACCGCCGCCATGCCGGACGGCACCGGCCTCGACCTCTTCGGCGCGCGGTTTCCGGGGCGGACCTTCGACGTGGGCATCGCCGAGCAGCACGCCGTGACCTTCTGCGCCGGAATGGCGGCGGGCGGGCTCAAGCCCTTCGCGGCGATCTACTCGACCTTCCTTCAGCGCGGCTACGATCAGGTCGTCCATGACGTCGCGATCCAGCGCCTGCCCGTCCGCTTCGCCATCGACCGCGCGGGCCTGGTGGGTGCGGACGGCGCGACGCACGCGGGCAGCTACGACGTCGCCTTCCTCGCGAACCTGCCGGGCTTCGTCGTCATGGCCGCTGCCGACGAGGCGGAGCTCGTCCACATGGTGCGCACCGCCGTCGAGATCGACGACCGCCCCTCCGCCTTCCGCTATCCCCGCGGCGAGGGCGTCGGCGTCGAGATGCCGGAGCGGGGCGTGGCCCTCGAGATCGGGCGCGGCCGCATCGTAGAGGAGGGCAATCGCGTCGCGCTTCTCAGCTTCGGCGCGCGGCTGAAGGAAGTGCGCGAGGCGGCCGAGGTGCTGGCAGCGCGCGGCCTGAAGCCCACCCTCGCCGATGCCCGCTTCGCCAAGCCGCTGGACGAGGAGATGATCCTGCAACTCGCCCGCCACCACGAGGCGCTCATCACCATCGAGGAGGGCGCCGTGGGCGGCTTCGGCTCGCACGTGGCCCAGCTCCTCGCCGAGCGCGGGGTGTTCGACACGGGTCTCCGCTACCGCTCGATGGTGCTGCCGGACATCTTCATCGACCAGGCCAGCCCCGAGGACATGTACGCGGTCGCCAGGATGAACGCGGGCGACATCGTGGAGAAGGTGCTGACGACCCTGGGCGTTGCGACGCTGGAGAAGCGGGCGTGACCCCACGGGCGTAGGGCGGGACTTGTCCCGCCACCCCGGCAACGGCGGGACTTGTCCCGCCACCCCGGCAGCGGCGGGACTTGTCCCGCCACCCCGGCAGCGGCGGGACTTGTCCCGCCCTACCGCTCCAGCTTCTCCTCGATCTTCCTCAGCCGCTCCAGCACCTCGTCGCGGTAGGCGTCGGTGGCGGCGTTGCTCTCTTCGGAATGGGCGTCCTGCATCGAGTTCACCACGAGGCCGACGATCAGGTTCACCACCGCGAAGGTCGTGACCATGATGAAGGGCACGAAGAAGGCCCAGGCGTAGGGATAGACCTCGAGCACCGGGCGGACGATGCCCATGGACCAGCTTTCCAGCGTCATGACCTGGAAGAGCGTGTAGAGCGAGGCGCCGAGCGTGCCGAACCACTCGGGGAAGCTGCCGCCGAAGAGCTTCGTCGCCATCACCGCGCCGATGTAGAAGATGATCGACATGAGGAGGAAGACCGAGCCCATGCCGGGCAGCGCGGTCAACAGCCCCTCGACCACCCGGCGGAGCGAGGGGACGACCGAGACGATGCGGAGCACCCGCAGGATGCGGAGCGCGCGGAGCACCGACAGCCCCTGCGCGGCGGGCACCAGCGCGATGCCGACGATCACGAAGTCGAAGAGGTTCCAGCCGGACCGGAAGAACCGCGGCCCGAGCGCGATCAGCTTCAGCACGATCTCGATGACGAAGATCGACAGGCAGGCCCGGTCGAGCGCCAGGATCAGCGGCCCCCAGTTCGCCATCAGCGTGTCCGAGGTTTCCATCCCCAGGATCACCGCGTTGAACACGATCACCCCGATGATCGTGTTGCGGACCTGCGGACGCTCCAGCCAGTCGGCCAGACGGGCGCGGAAACCGGCGGATGCGGCTGAGGTGTCGGTCATCATGTCCCTCGACGTTGTCAGCCGTCGATATGGGGGAGGCTCAGCGACGCGGCAAGCTCCACGTGCGGGGACCAGCGGAACTGGTCCACCGGCTGCACCCAATCGAGGCGCCAGCCCGCCGCGACGAGCATCGCGGCATCGCGCGCGAAGGTGACGGGGTTGCAGGAGACGGCGGCGATCCGGGTCACCCGCGCCTCGGCCAGCGCGCGGGTCTGCGCCTCGGCGCCGGCGCGCGGCGGGTCGATCACGACGGCGTCGAAGCGCGACAGCTCGTCGGGGGACAGCGGACGGCGGAAGAGGTCGCGCGCCTCGGTCGTGACCGGTTTGAGGCCGGGCGCATGGCGCGCGCCTGCGTCGAGCGCGGCGAGAAGGGCGGCGTCGCCCTCGACGGCATGGACATGCGCGGCGGCGGCGAGCGCCAGGGCGAAGGTTCCGCAGCCCGCGAAGAGGTCGGCGATGCGCGCCGCGCCCGCCGTCGCCTCGGAGACCGCGGCGAGGAGCGCGCCCTCCCCCTCGGCCGTCGCCTGGAGGAAGGCGCCCGGCGGCGGCACGACGCGCGCGGGCCCGAAGGACTGGACGGGGGCCGCGTCGGCGAAGACCGGCTCGTCCTCCCAGGTCAGGCGCACGAAGCTCGCGGCGAAGCGGGGCAGCGCGGCGCGGAGGTCGGTGTCGAGCGGCTTGCCCCCGGTCACACGCAGGTCCACGCCCGCGTCCGAGAGCGTTATGGCGAAGCCGAGGACACCGCTGCGCGAGCCGCCGAGGCGGGTGATCTCCTCGAGAGCGGGCAGCGTCGCGAGGAGCGGCGGCGCGAGGACGTGGCACGCGGCGATGGGCACGATGGTGTCCGACCGCCGCGCGTGGAACCCCACCAGCGCGCCCTTCTTCGTGCGCCGCCCCGCCAGCGTCGCGCGCCTGCGGGAGCGGGGGGGCGACACGGCGATCCGGCGCATCGGGACGGAGAGGCCATGCGCGGCGAGCGCGGTCTCGATCACCTGCGTCTTCCAGCCCGCCACGAAGGCTTCCGAGGCGTGCATCAGCGAACAGCCCCCGCAGCTCCGGTAATGCGGGCAGGGCGCGGCGACCCTTTCGGGCGCGGGCGCGAGGATGCGCGGCGCGGCGATTCGGTCGCCCTCGACCTCGCCCTCCACAACCTCGCCCGGCAGCGTCAGCGGCACGTAGAGCGGCCCGGGTGCGATGCCGTCGCCGTGGTGGCCGAGCCGCTCGATCGTGACCGCGACCATGGCTCAGGCCTTGGGGATGGCGGGGCTGAAGGCGTAGCCCTCGGGGCTGAGAATCGTGCCTTCGCGCAGCCCATGGGGCTTGTCCGCGACGGGCTCGAGCACGAGGAAGCCGCCCGCCTCGGCGCGGGCGGCGGCGGCGTCGGGGTCGATGCCGAAGAGGTAGAACTGCGCCCCCGGACCCCGTGGCGGCGTCTCGGGCACGAGCCCGAGGAGCGGGTGGCGCCCGTAGGCGCCATCCCCGTGGAGCTGGAAGACCGATGGCCCGTGGATCACGATGGCGAAGTCGCGGCTGACGCGGTGGACGGAGAGGCCGAAGACATCGCCTAGAAAGGCGCACAGCGCCTCCACGTCCGGGCTGAGGAGGTTGACGCCAAGCCCCGTCAGGCTGCGCCCGAAGACCTCGGCGGGAACGGTCTCGTAATCCATGTCTTCCTCCCCGATTACGTCAGGGATGCTGACATGAAACCAGACGCCCGGCCACCCTATTCCGCGGCCTCCGCGTGGATGAACCCGCCCGACTGCCGGTTCCAGTAGCGCGCATAGAGACCGCCCTGCTCGAGCAGTGCATCGTGCGTCCCGTCCTCGACGATCCGGCCCGCGTCGAGCACCACGATCCGGTCCATCGCCGCCAGCGTCGACAGGCGGTGGGCGATGGCGATCACCGTCTTGCCCTCCATCACGTCGGACAGGGTCGACTGGATGGCGGCCTCCACCTCGCTGTCGAGCGCGCTCGTGGCCTCGTCCAGCACCAGCACCGGCGCGTCCTTGAGGAAGGCGCGGGCGAGCGCGATCCTCTGCCGCTGCCCGCCCGACAGCTTCACGCCCCGCTCGCCGAGGAAGGCGCCGTAGCCCTCCCGCCCCCGGTGGTCCCTGAGCCCCAGGATGAAGCCATGCGCCTCGGCCCGCTTCGCGGCGGCGAAGACCTCCTCGTCGGTCGCGTCGGGGCGCCCGTAGCGGATGTTCTCCATCGCGGAGCGGTTGAACATCGCCGTCTCCTGCGTGACCATCGCGACCTGGTGGCGGAGACTGTCCTGCGTCACCTGCCGGATATCCGTGCCGTCGAGCGTGATGCGCCCCTCCTCGGTGTCGTAGAGCCGCAGGAGCAGCGCCACGAGCGTCGACTTCCCCGCACCCGAGGCGCCGACGATCCCGAGCTTCTGCCCCGGCTCGATCACCAGGTCGATGTCCTCGACCCCGCCCACCTGCCGGCCATAGGCGAAGCTCACGTCCTCGAAGGCGATGCGCCCCGTCACGCGCGGCAGCGTCACCGCGCCCGGCGCATCGGTCAGCGTGTGAGGCGGCGTCAGCGTGCGCATCCCGTCCTCGACCTCGCCGACATTGGCGTAGACCGCCATCAGCGTGAAGCTGACCCAGCCGGTCATCTGGGCGATCCGCATGGCGACGGCGCCCGTGGCCGCGATCTCGCCCGGCGTCGCCTGCCCCGCCTGCCAGAGCACGATGGCCCCGAGCACGAGCACCACGGGCAGCACCCCCGCGGTCGCCATCAGCGCGAAGCGGAAGCCGGTGGAGAGATAGCCGAAGGCGAGCGCCGTCTGCCGGTAGCCCTGGAGCGCGTCGATCGCCGCCTCGTCCTCGTGGTCCGTGTGGCCGAAGAGCTTGACGGTCTTGATGTTGGTGATCGTGTCGACGATCTGCCCCGTCACGTTGGCCCGCGCCGCCGCCCGCGCCTTGGAGCGGGTGCGGATGCGCGGCAGGAACCAGCGGATCATGAAGCCGTAGCCGATCAGCCAGACCAGCAGCGCGAGGCCGATCCGCCAGTCGATCGCCGCCAGCATGGCCAGCGCGCCGATCAGCGTCGCGATGGCGAAGGCGCCCGCGTTGATGACCTCCGTCACGACGTTCACCAGCGCGGTCGCCGTCTGCATCTGCTTCTGCGCGATGCGTCCGGCGAAGTCGTTGTCGAAGAACGTCACCGCATGGCCGAGCGACCAGCGGTGCAGGCGGGTCTGGATCAGCGGCGAAAGGTTCGGGGGCAGCACGATGCCGTTGAACGCCGCCGAGGCCCCGAAGAACAGCGGCCGGAGCGCGAGGTAGAACAGGACGTAGACCGCGATGAGCAGCGCGTTCTCGCTGAAATAGCCCTCGGTGCCCGAAAGGGTCGAATCGACCAGCACGCCCAGCAGCCAGGCCGACACGACCTCGAGCGCGCCGGCGATGCCGTAGAGGACGGTCGCGAAGAGGATCACGCCCCAGGAGCCCGCGAGGCACCAGCGGATGAAGGGCCAGAGCGCCTGCGGCGGCGGCCCCTCCGCCGGCTGGAACCCGTCGATCAGCGTGCCGAGCCGGTCGAGGATCTGGCGGACCGCGCCGCTCATTCCGCCGCCTCCTCGGCCCCGGTCCCGATGAAGCCGCCCGACTGCCGCGCCCAGAACCCGGCGTAGAGCCCGCCCTGCGCCAGCAGATCGGCATGCGTCCCCTCCTCGGCGACGCGGCCGTCGTCGAGCACGATGATCCGGTCCATGTGCGCGATGGTGGAGAGGCGGTGCGCGATGGCGATCACCGTCTTGCCCTCCATCACGCCGTAGAGCGTCTCCTGGATCGCGGCCTCCACCTCGCTGTCGAGCGCGCTGGTGGCCTCGTCCAGCACGAGGATCGGCGCGTCCTTCAGGATCACGCGCGCCAGCGTCACGCGCTGCCGCTGCCCGCCCGAGAGCTTCACGCCCCGCTCGCCCACATGCGCGTCGTAGCCGGTCCGCCCCTGAGGGTCGGAAAGCTCGAGGATGAAGTCATGCGCCTCCGCCCGCTTCGCGGCGGCGATCATCTCGTCCTCCGAGGCGTCCGGGCGGCCATAGAGGATGTTGTCCCGGACCGAGCGGTGCAGGAGCGCGCTGTCCTGCTGCACCATGCCGATCCGGTGGCGCAGGCTGTCCTGCGTCACGCCCGCGATGTCCTGTCCGTCGATCAGGATGCGGCCGTCCTCGGCGTCGTAGAAGCGCAGGAGCAGCTTCACCAGCGTCGACTTGCCCGCGCCCGAGCGCCCGATGAGGCCCACCTTCTCGCCCGGCCGGATCGTCAGGCTCAGCCGGTCGATCCCGCCCGCCCCGCGCCCGTAATGATGCGACACGCCCTCGAAGACGATCTCGCCCTTGTCGAACGCGAGCGGCCGCGCGCCCTTCGCGTCGGTCAGCGTGATCGGGTCGGTGATCGTCTCCATCCCCTCGGCCACGACGCCGAGCGAGCGGAAGAAGCTCGACACCGCCCACATGATCCAGCCGGTCATGGCGTTGAGCCGCAGCGTCAGCGCGGTGGCCGCCGCCACCGTCCCCACGCTCGCCTGCCCGGCCGCCCAGAGCCAGACGGCCCAGCCGACCACGGCGACGATCAGCACCCCGTTCAGCAGCGTCAGCGTCACGTCCATGATCGAGAAAAGGCGCATCTCGCGCGCGAATGTGCGCCGCGTCTCCTCGATCGAGTCGCGGGCGTACTCGATCTCGCGGTCGTGGTGGGCGAAGAGCTTCACGGAATGGATGTTCGTGTAGCTGTCGACGACCCGCCCCGTCGTGGCCGAGCGCGCGTCCGCGCTCGCCTGCGAGGCGGGACCGATCCGCACGATGGTCCAGCGCAGGAGCGCGCCGTAGAGCGCGAACCACACCAGCAGCGGCAGGAGCAGGCGCGGGTCCGCCCCCATCAGCAGCACCGCCGCCCCGATCAGGTAGGCGAGCGCGAAGGTGATCGCGTCGAAGACCTGGAAGACCGCCTCGCCCCCGCTCGTCGGCGTCTGCATGATCCGGTTGGCGATCCGCCCCGCGAAGTCGTTCTCGAACCAGCCCACCGACTGCCGCAGCACCTGCCGGTGCGCGCGCCAGCGGATCAGCGTGCCGAAGTTCGGCAGGATCGCGTTGTTCAGCAGCATGACGTTCACGCCCTGCAGGACGGGACGCGCCAGCAGGATGAAGACGGCGGCGAGGATCAGCTCGGTCCCGTGCACGGCCAGAACGTCGGAAGCCGCGCCGCCCGACAGAAGGTCGACGATCCGGCCCATGTACCAGATCAGCCCCACCTCGACGGCGGCGACGATCACGGAGGTCACGGCGGTCAGCGCGTAGACCCGCTTGAAGGGCTGCGAATAGTCCCAGAGGAACGCGAAGAGGCGCCGGGGCGGGGCGTCCGTCTCGGGGTAGGCCGTGTAGGGGTCGACCAGTCTCTCGAAGAAGTGGAACAGTCTGGAAATCATTCGCGCCGTCCTGACCCGTCCATATAGGCGGGGGATCACAGAAAGACCATGACGGAGGAGGCCGCGAGCCCCGCCGCCATGATCCGCGCGAATATCCGCCATGCGCGCTCGTCCGTCAGGAGCAGCGCCAGCAGCGACCCCGCCCAGCTCCAGAACAGGCAGACGCCGAGGTTCAGCCCCGAGAAGGCCAGCGCCAGGCGCTGCGCTTCCTCCAGCGGCGGCAGCCCAGCCCCGTAGCCCGAGGCCGCCGCCATCGCGACCGCCCAGACCTTCGGGTTGACCCACTGGAACAGCGCGGCGCGCAGGACACCCCAGGGCCGGTCCGCCTCCGCGCCGCGCGTGGAGCCCGGCTGCGAGTGCCAGAGGCGCCAGGCCATCGTCGCGATCCAGAGCGCGGCCGCGACGCCGAGCGCCGCCTTCAGGGCCGGCTGCTGCGCGAGGAGCGCCGCGATCCCGAGGCCCGTCAGCCCCGCCGTGATGCCCACGCCGAGCACCACCCCCGCCACGTGCGGCAGCGTCGCGCGAAAGCCGAAGCGCGCCCCCGAGGCGGTCAGCAGGATCACGTTCGGCCCCGGCGAGAACAGGCCGAGGAAGACGAAGAGGTAGAGCGGGTCCATGATGCCTCGCGCGGGGTTGCGCACCGGAACCCCGCGCGCGCGCCGCTGTCAAGCGGCCCCGCCGCGCGCCCGATTGCTCGCACGCCGTCCGCCCCGCAGCACCCCGGTCGACGAAGACTCGCCCGGCCCCTCCTTCATCCTGGAAAGAAACTCCCGCCGGAGGCACCAGCGCCGTC
>NZ_JBQLZP010000171.1:0-6453 GCF_052168335.1 Roseicyclus sp.
ATTCCTGCCGCAGAAGGCGCTGCTGGAGGCGCTGGTCGACCGCGACGTCGCCTTCGGCGTGCAGACCCGCATCGACCTGTGGAAGCCCGCGCTCCTCGAGCTGCTCGGGCGGGCGGGCTGCGTCTCGATCGAGGCGGGGCTCGAGAGCCTGACCGAGGAGGGGCGCGCCGAGCTCGCCAAGCGCTGCCGCCTCGGGACGGAGGAGCTGGCCGCGCTGCTGGTCGAGGCGCGGCGGCACGTGCCCTTCGTGCAGGCCAACCTCATCGGCGTGGTCGAGGACGACCCGGCGCTGGTGGAGCACTGGCGCGGCCACCTGATCGCGCACGGCGTCTGGGCCAACGAACCGGTGCCGCTCTATCCCTATCCGAGTTCGCCCAGCTACCGCGCGCTCTGGGGGATGCCGGACGAGCGGGCGTGGGAACGCGCCCACGACCACTACCTCGCCGCCTTCGGGCGCTTCAGCGACATCCAGGACCAGCGGCCGAGGCCGCTCGAGGAACTGGAGGCGCCATGCTGCGGATGACGCCCCCGACGACGACGCCCCTGCGTGTGCTGATGAGCGTCGACGCGGTCGGCGGTGTCTGGCGCTACGCGCTGGACCTTGCGCGGGCGCTCCGCGAAGAGGGGGTGGAGACGGTCCTCGCGGGTTTCGGTCCGGAGCCGGACAAGGAACGGTGCCGCAAGGCGGAGGCGGTCGCCGAGCTGCACTGGACGGGCGCGCCGCTCGACTGGATGGTGCCGGACGCGGCCGCGCTGACCCGCGTTCCGGGGGAGCTCGCGGACCTCGCCGCGCGCTGCGGGGCCGATGTGGTGCAGGTGAACGCCCCCTCGCAAGCCGCGGGGCTCGAGACCGACGCCCGCGTCGTCGCGGTCTGCCATTCCTGCGTGGCAACGTGGTTCCGGGCGGTCCGGCGGGACGATCCGCCCGCGCCCTGGCACTGGCAGCGCGCGCTGAACGCCCGCGGCCTCGCCCGCGCCGACCGGATCGTGGCGCCGAGCGCCGCCCATGCCGCGCTCACGCGGGCGTGCTATCCCGGCCCCGGCGATGTGGACGTGGTGCCGAACGCCGTCGCCCTGCCGCCCGGCGCGGGGGAGCGACGGCCCTTCGTCCATGCCGCCGCGCGCTGGTGGGACGCGGGCAAGGACGCGACGACCCTCGATGCCGCCGCCGCGCTGGCGGACTGGCCGGTGCTCGCCTCCGGGGCCACCGAGGGGCCGGACGGTTCCGCGACACGCTTCCGCCACGCGAAAGGCCTCGGGCCGCGTCCCCATGCGGAGGTGATCGGGGCGGCGCGGCAGGCAGGCGTCTTCGTCTCCACCTCGGTCTACGAGCCCTTCGGCCTCGCCGCGCTCGAGGCGGCGGCGTCCGGCGCGGCGCTCGTGCTCTCCGACATCCCGACCTACCGCGAGATCTGGGGCGAGGCCGCGCTCTATGCGCCGCCACGCGAGGCGGGGGCGTTCGCCCACGCGCTGAACCTCCTGGCCGCCGACGCGGGGTTCCGCAGGGACATGGCGCGCGCCGCCACAGACCGGGCGGCGCGCTTCACGCCCCGCGCCCAGGCCCGCGCCATGCGCGCGCTCTACGCGCCCGCCTCCGAGGAGGTGCCCGCCTGATGCGCTTCGTCTTCTACACCCATTCGCTCGTCTCCGACTGGAACCACGGCAACGCCCATTTCCTGCGCGGCGTCATGCGCGAGCTGCTCGCCCGCGGCCATGAAGCCATCGCGCTCGAGCCCGAGAACGGCTGGAGCCGCGCGATGCTGCGCGCCGAGGCGGGGCAGGGGGCGGAGGAGGCCTTCGCCCGGGACTTCCCCTGCCTGACCTCGCGGACCTACGGCGCGGGTTTCGACCATGCCGCCGCGCTCGACGGGGCGGACGTGGTCGTGGTCCACGAATGGACGGAGCCCGACCTCGTCGCCCGCATCGGACGCCTGCGCCGCGACATGCGCTTCACGCTGCTCTTCCACGACACGCACCACCGCGCCGTCACCTCCGAGCCGCAGATCGCGGACCTCGCGCTCGGCGATTACGACGGCGTGCTGGCCTTCGGGGAGGCGCTGCGCGAGCGCTACCTTGCGCAAGGGTGGGGACGGCAGGTCTTCACCTGGCACGAGGCGGCGGACACGCGGCTCTTCCGGCCGATGCCCGGCGAGCCGCCGGAGGGCGATCTCGTCTGGGTCGGCAACTGGGGCGACGGCGAGCGGAGCGCCGAGCTCGAGACCTTTCTCGTCCGCCCGGTGGAGGCGCTGGGACTGACCGCGACCGTGCGGGGCGTGCGCTATCCCGAGGACGCGCTGGTGCGGCTGCGCCAGGCCGGGATCGGCTACGGCGGCTGGGTGCGGAACGCCGCCGTTCCTCGCCTCTTCGCCCGTCCCCGGGTGGCGGTCCACGTCCCCCGGCGGCCCTATGTCGAGGCGCTGCCGGGCATCCCCACGATCCGGCCCTTCGAGGCGCTCGCCTGCGGCATCCCGCTCGTCAGCGCGCCCTGGGACGACGCGGAGGGGCTGTTCCGGCCGGGGCGCGACTTCCTCTACGCGCGCGGCGGGGCGGAGATGGCGGCGCAGCTTGCCCGCGTCCTCGCCGACCCCGATCTCGCCGCCGACCTCGCCGCCTCGGGCCTCGAGACGGTCCGCGCGCGGCACACCTGCGCCCACCGCGTGGACGAACTGACGGGCATTCTCGGCACGCTCGGGGCCGAGGCCGCGGCCATCGGGGAGGCCGCGGAATGAGGATCGCGTTCTACGGATCGAGCCTTCTGTCCTCCTACTGGAACGGGGCGGCGACCTACTATCGCGGGCTCCTACGGGCGATGGCCGCGCTCGGCCACGAGATCACCTTCTACGAGCCCGACATCCTCGGGCGGCAGGCCCATCGGGACATCGCGCCCCCCGACTGGGCGCGGGTCGTCGTCTATGCCGCCGATCCCGAGGGCCTCGCGCGGGTCGCGGCCGAGGCCGGCGGGGCCGACGTGGTCGTCAAGGCCTCGGGCGTCGGCTTCGCCGACGACATCGTGCTCGAGCGCGTCATGGCCGAGGCCGCGCCGGGCGCCGTCCGGGTCTTCTGGGACGTGGACGCGCCCGCGACGCTGGCCGAGATCGGCGCGGTGCCCGACCACCCGATCCGCCGTGCGCTGCCGGGGCTCGACCTCGTGCTGACCTATGGCGGCGGCGCGCCCGTGGTCGCGGCCTACCGGTCCCTCGGCGCACGCGAGGTGACGCCGATCTTCAACGCGCTCGATCCCGACACGCATTTTCCCGTCGCCCCCGATCCGCACTTCGCCGCCGACCTCTCCTTCCTCGGCAACCGGCTGCCCGACCGCGAGGACCGGGTGGAGACCTTCTTCCTCGGTCCCGCCGCCGTGATGCCGAAGCGGGGGTTCCTCCTCGGCGGAGCCGGGTGGGAGGAGCGCGCACTGCCGCCGAACGTCCGCCACCTCGGCCATGTCGGCACGGATGCGCACAACGCCTTCAACTGCTCGGCCCTGGCCGTCCTCAACGTCAGCCGCGCGAGCATGGCCTCCATGGGCTTCTCGCCGGCCACGCGGGTCTTCGAGGCGGCCGGGGCGGGCGCCTGCCTGATCACCGACGCCTGGGAGGGCATCGGCCAGTTCCTCGCGCCGGGGCGCGAGGTGTTGGTGGCGCGGGACGGCGTGGACGTGGTGGAGATCCTGAGCGACCTGACCCCCGAGCGCGCCCGCGCGCTCGGCGAGGCCGCCCGCGCCCGCGTCCTCGCCAAGCATTGCTACGCCCACCGCGCGCGGGAAGCAGACGCCTGCATCGCGCGCGCCGCGACGCTGCGCCGGGAGGTGCCGGTGGGATGACCGGGCCGCTCGACATCGCGGTCTTCGGCCTCTCGCTCAGCTCGTCCTGGGGCAACGGCCATGCCACCACCTGGCGGGCGCTGATCCGTGGGCTTCGCCGGGCCGGGCACCGGGTCCTCTTCCTCGAACGCGACATGCCCTGGTACGCGGGACACCGCGACCTGACCGACCCGGATTTCTGCACGCTCGACCTCTACGACAGCCTCGACACCGTCCTGCGGCGGCACACCTGGCGCCTGCGGGCGGCCGACGCGGTGATCGTCGGCTCCTACGTGCCCGAGGGGATCGCGCTGATCGACCGGCTGGCGGCGCTCGGTCCGCGGCGGCTCTGCTTCTACGACATCGACACGCCGGTGACGCTCGCCCGCCTCGCGAAAGGCGAGGAAGAGTATCTCGCCCGGCGCCAGATCCCGCTCTTCGACGTCTATTTCTCCTTCACCGGCGGCCCGATGCTCGAGACGCTCCGGCGCGACTGGGGCGCGCGGCGGGCCGAGGCGCTCTGGTGCGCGGTCGACAGCGACAGATACCGTCCGACGGGCGACGCGGCGGACTGGGATCTCGGCTATCTCGGCACCTACAGCTCCGACCGGCAGGATGCGCTCAAGCGGCTCCTGATCGAGCCCGCCCGCAGGCTGCCCGCCCGCCGCTTCGTCGTCGCCGGACCGCAATATCCCGAGGGCATCGACTGGCCCGCGAACGTGGAGCGGATCGCGCATCTGCCCCCCGACCGGCACGCCTCGTTCTACTCCCGCCAGCGCTACACCCTGAACGTGACGCGCAAGGACATGGCGGCCGCCGGCTGGTCGCCTTCCGTCCGCCTCTTCGAGGCCGCGTCCTGCGGCACGCCCGTCATCAGCGACCCCTGGCCGGGGCTGCACGAAATCTTTCCCGACGCGGTCCTGTCGGCGGAAACCCCCGAGGCCGTCGTGGCGTTGCTCGAGAGCCAGCCCGAACAGGACCGGCGGGCGGTCGCGGCACGGGCACAGAGGATCGTGGCCGAGAAGCACACCGGAATGGCGCGCGCGCGCGACCTCGTCGCCGCCTTCGCCGCGGACACGGCCCCGCGGACATCGCTCCGCAACCTCGAAAGGATGAGAGAATGAAGGACACTTCAGCGCGGGGCGACAGGCTTCACGTCCTCGTCACGGGGGGCGCGGGGTTCGTCGGCTCCCACCTCTGCGCGGCGCTGCTGGCGCAGGGCCATCGCGTGACCTGTCTCGACAATTTCTTCACGGGCAAGCGGGACAACGTCGCGGCGCTCCTCGCCGATCCGCGCTTCACCCTCGTCGAGCACGACGTCTGCGAGCCCTACGAGGCGGACGCCCCCCTCGACCGACTCTACAACCTCGCCTGCGCCGCCTCGCCGCCGCGCTACCAGGCCGATCCGGTCCACACGATGATGACCTGCGTGCTCGGCGTCGGCAACATGCTGGCGCTGGCCGAGCGGCATGGCGCGCGTGTCCTGCAAGCCTCCACCAGCGAGGTCTACGGCGACCCGGCCGAGCATCCCCAGCGCGAGAGCTACCGCGGCAACGTCAGCTGCACAGGTCCCCGCGCCTGCTACGACGAGGGCAAACGCGCCGCCGAGACGCTGTGCTTCGACATCGTGCGCCAGGCCCGTCTCGACGTGCGGGTGGCGCGGATCTTCAACACCTACGGGCCGCGGATGCAGCCCGATGACGGGCGGGTCATCTCGAACCTCGTCGTGCAGGCACTGGCGGGACGCCGTCTCAGCATCTACGGCGAGGGCAACCAGACCCGCTCCTTCTGCTACGTCACCGACCTCGTGCGCGGGCTCCTCGCGCTGATGGAGGTGGACCCCGCGCCGCAGGGCCCCGTCAACCTGGGCAACCCTGACGAATACACGATCCGCGAACTTGCGGAGACGGTCCTGCGCATGACGGGCTCGGCTTCGCCGATTGCGCATCTGCCGATCCCGAAGGACGATCCGGCGCGCCGGCGGCCCGACATCTCGCTCGCCGCGCGTCACCTCGGCTGGCAGCCCCGCGTGGGCCTCGAGGAGGGGCTGTGCGAGACGATCGCGCATTTCCGCGCGCTCCGGGACGACAGAAGCAGCGTCGAGGTCGACGGTCCGGTCCGGTGGCGCCAGTTCAGCGGCATGCGCCAGCGGGCCGGCAGCCTGGAATGAACGCGGCGCATCCCCTCAGCCTCCGGGACGAGATCGCCGCGCTCGGCCCCTGGTTCCACAACCTGCGCATCGGCGGCATCGAGACCGCGCCCGACCATTTCCTCGGGGATCACCCGCGCGAGAAGTGGGACGCCGTCTCGCATGTCCTGCCCGACGACCTCGGCGGACGGAGCGTGCTCGACATCGGCTGCAACGCGGGGTTCTTCGCGCTCGAGATGAAGCGGCGCGGGGCGGGGCGCGTGCTCGGCATCGACAGCGATCCGCATTACCTGCGGCAGGCGCGCTTCGCGGTGTCCATGGCCGGGGCCGACATCGAGCTTCGGCAGATGTCGGTCTACGACCTGCAGCGACTGGGAGAGCGCTTCGACCTCGTGCTCTTCATGGGCGTCTTCTACCACCTCCGCCATCCGCTGCTGGCACTCGACATCATCCACGAACATGCCGCGGACGACCTGATGCTGTTCCAGTCGCTCCAGCGCGGCGC
>NZ_JBQLZP010000171.1:6463-9608 GCF_052168335.1 Roseicyclus sp.
ATTATCCCTTCGACGAGCGGGATCTTTTCGAGCGCGAGGACGCGCCGCGGCTCCACTTCGTCGAGCACAGTTTCGCGGGCGATCCGACCAACTGGTTCATTCCAAATGCGCCCGCTGCGGCCGCGATGCTGCGGAGCGCGGGCTTCATCCTCGAGGCGCGCCCCGCGGCGGACGTCCTGCTCTGCCGCAGGGGAGAGCGTCCGTCCATGGTCCCGCCGCCGCCGCTCTGACGCGGCGGCGCGAGCCACGGAAAACCGATCGAATTGTGCGGGACGGCGCGGGCGCCGCGGCGATACGGCGACATGGCCCGAGGCTATCGGCGCTGCCGTTCACCCAATCTTCAGTCTGCTGAGGTTTCTTCCGTCGCGAGGGGTGTGTCCGACACCGCAGGGCGAAAGGAGCTCTCATGCGTTTCACGATCCTCGCCGTCGCCGCGGCGATCCCGGCCGTGCCGGGTTGCGCCCACGACCACGAGGCGGCCCTCATGGCCTATCTCGACAGCGAGATACGCCGCTGGTGCCAGTCGGAGGAGATCGTCGCCGCCATCCGGCGCGGGAACGCGGATCATGCAGGCATCGATCGGGCCCGTATCCGCGAGCTCGACAGCGCCTGGCACGCGGAGATCGGCGCGGCGGAGACGCCGACGATCAGCCCGGTGATCGAGGGGCACACCGCGGACTTCCTGCGCGCGCGGGTCGCGGCCGCGGGCGGCGTCATCACGGAGGTCTTCATCATGGATGCTCACGGGCTCAACGTCGCCGCATCCGCCGCCACTTCCCAGATGTGGCACGGCGACGAGGCGATGTTCACCGAGACCTTCGGCACCGGCGCGGACGCGATCCACCTCGGCGAGGCGAAGCTCGACGAGTCCACCCAGACCTACGAGGCGCAGATCTCGCTCACCATCGTCGATCCCGCGACCGGTGCGCCCATCGGGGCGATCACCGTGGGCGTCGATGTGCACGCACTGCTCTGAACACGGGGCGCGGATCGTGACGAGACATGGTAGATCCGGCCTCCGTGGCCTTGTCGACGCGACGCTCCACGCGAAGTCCATCGCGGTGATCGTCGGCATGGCGGCGCTCGCCGCCTGCGTCCTGTCGATCCTCACCATCCGCAGCGTCACTGCTGTGGCCGACGGCGGCGTGCGCGCGCTCGCCGTCGAGATCACCTCCGGCCTCGCCGATGCGAACGGCGCCGCGCTGCGCTTCGGCAATGCCGCGGCGGTGGACAGGGCGCTCGGCCGGATCGTGACGACCTCCGGGGACGCGCGTCACGCCATCGCCGTCAATGCACGCGGAGAGATCGTGGCCGATGCGGGCGATGCCCCCTCCGATGCCGCCGGCGCGCTGCGCGACCTGGCCCGGGCCGCGGCCGCGGAGCGCAGCATGCAGGTCTCGCGCGACGGGTTCCTCGTGGCCCACCCGGCCTTCGCCGGGACGGGCGGCACGACGCTGGCCGGGGCCGTCGCCGTCGCCTGGACGCCCGAGGCTCGCCGCGCGGCGGCGCGGACCGGGCTGATCGTCAACCTCGCCCTCTCGGCCGCCGTGCTGGGGCTCCTCGTGATGGGTGCCGCGGCGCTCGTCGACCGCTTCGTGTCCGGCCCGATCTGCCGCCTCGCCCACGAGGTCGCGACCCTCGGCGCCGGCAACCACGCGGCGGAGCTGCCCTTCGTCGATCGCGGCGACGAGATCGGCACCATCGCGCGCAACCTCGCCGCCCTTCAGCACCGGCTCGCCGAAGCCGCCGGTGCCGCGACCACCCGCGCCGAGGTCGAACGGGCGCAGAAGCACGTGGTCGAGGAACTGACGGTCGGCCTGCAGACCGTGGCCAACGGCGACCTCACGCGGCGGATCGAAGCGCCCTTCGCGCCGGAATACGAGAGGCTGCGCGCCAATTTCAACGAGACCGTGGACACGTTCGTCCGCGTCATCCGGGAGATGGCCGGCAACTCCGAGACGATCCGCCAGAGCGCGGAGGCCATCGCGCGCAGTTCGTCCGACCTGTCGGGACGGACCGAGAACCAGGCCGCCTCGCTCGAGCAGACCGCCGCGGCCCTCGACATGATCACCACAAATGTCGAGGCCTCCGCCGGCAGCGCGCAGGACGTCGAGAAGATCGTCGTGGAGGCGCGTGCCCGCGCGAGCGAATCGACGGGTGTCGTGCAGGAAACGGTCGACGCGATGGCGCGCATCGAGGAATCCTCGCGACAGATCACCCGGATATCCTCCGTGATCGACGAGATCGCCTTCCAGACCAATCTGCTTGCCCTCAACGCGGGCGTGGAGGCCGCGCGCGCGGGCGAGGCGGGGCGCGGCTTCTCCGTCGTCGCCAACGAAGTGCGCGCGCTGGCCCAGCGCTCGTCGGACGCGGCCAACGAGATCAAGGCGCTGATCGCCGAAAGCTCGAGCCACGTGGAACACGGCGTCCGCCTCGTGGCGAATACCGGCGCCGAACTCGGCGAGATCACCGAACGGGTGGCCGAGATCTCGGGCCATGTCGAGGGCATCAGCAAGAGCACCCGAGAGCAGTCCGTCAGCCTCGCGGAGGTCAACGCGGGCGTGGCCCAGCTCGACCGCGTGACGCAGCAGAACGCGGCGATGGTCAGCCAGGCCAACGACGCGAGCCAGGTCTTGCGCGAGGAAGCGAAGGCCATGGCCGAGATCATCGCGGTCTTCAGGCTGCCCGCCGGCGCCCGGGCCGTCGAGCCGCAGGCGCGCGCCCGGGCCATCGAGCCGCAGGCGCGCGCACGAGCCGTCGAGCCGCAGGCGCGCGCCTGAAACGTCGAACCGCCGGCCGGCGCGGGCCGGCTTGCGGTCCAGGGCAAGGCCGGCGGCACGCCGCGCGCGCTTGCCTGACGCGGTCTGTGGCCGGACGCGGCACATGGCCTGACATGGTCTGTGGCCGGAGGCGCTCGGTTGCCTGGCGCGGCCCTTGGTCACCGGACGCGGAACTCTTGCCTGACTTTGTCCGTGGCCGGACGCGTGCGGTTGCCCGACGCCTTGGGGGGCGCGGCCAGGGCGGCCCGCGCCAAGGACGAGGACCGCCACGGCGCCGACCTGCGCGGCAACGCGTCCGCCGTCATGCCCGCCAAGGGTGGAAAGGGCAGCGCGGCGCGCCCGGGCTGCCGCTGCCTCGGTCCGCC
>NZ_JBQLZP010000172.1:0-13143 GCF_052168335.1 Roseicyclus sp.
GGGACGCGCGCTCCGGCGGATGCATTCCCGCCACGTCGGCGGCGGGGCCTACATCCTGTCGCGGAAGGGGGCCGAACTGGCGCTCGGCTGGTGCGGGCGAATTCGCGTGCCGGTCGATCATTTCCTCTTCAACGACACGCTTTCACCGGTGATGCAGGGCCTTCGTCCCGTGATCGTCGTGCCCGGCATGGCGACGCAGCGCCGTTACGCCTACGACAGCGACACCGCCTCCCACAACCGGGCGGCAATGCCGAAGGGCTGGCGGCGGCGGCTCATCACCCTGCAACGGGGCGGCTTCGAGTTGCGGCGCCTGCCGCGGCAGGTGCTCGACCTCGCCACGGGCCGCGCCTCGCTGGTCGAGGTCGCCTTCGCCGAGACCCCCTCGGGATGAGCGTTGAGACCGGACAGCGGGACCGCGCGGCGGCGACTGGATCCGGGGAGGCGCCGCACGGGGCGATCCCGATGCCGCCGGCCGCGGAGATCGAGGTCATCGTCCCGAACTTCAAGCGGCGGCTCTCGGGCGTCACGGCGACCATCGTGCGCCTCGTGCCCATCCAGGCGGGCCGCGTTCCGCTGGCGACCCTCGGCCCCGGCCTGCCGCAGGGCTTTCCGAACCTCGGGCTCGGGGGCCTCCTCCGCCTCCCCCGGTGCCGTCCGGGCGGCCTGCCCCGCGTCTGGCACGCGCGCCGCAACACCGAGATGATCGGCGGTCTCCTCGCCCGGCACATCCTGCGCAAGCGCCTGAAGCTCGTCTTCACCTCCGCCTCGCAGCGCAAGCACACCTGGCTCACGCGGTCCCTGATCCGCCGGATGGACGCCGTGATCGCCACGTCCGGGCGCACGGCGGAGTATCTCGAGCGGCCCGCAACGGTGATCCTGCACGGCATCGACACGACGCGCTTCCGCCCGGCGGAGGGTGAGGAGCGGCGCGCCCTACGCCAGTCCCTCGGCTTGCCGCCCGACGGTCTCCTCGTCGGCTGCTACGGCCGCATCCGCGCACAGAAGGGTACCGACGTGTTCGTGGACGCGATGCTGCGCCTCCTGCCCGAGCGGCCGGGGATGGCGGCCCTCGTCATGGGGCGCGCGACGGCGAAGCACGAAGCGTTTCTCGAGGAGCTCCGTGCGAAGGTCGCGGCGGCAGGCCTGTCCAACCGGCTCCTCTTCCTGCCCGAGGTTCCGGTGGACGCCATGGCCGAGCGCTACCGTGTCCTCGACCTCTTCGTCGCGCCGCAGCGGTGGGAGGGGTTCGGCCTCACCCCGCTCGAGGCGATGTCCTGCGGCGTTCCCGTCGTCGCCACCACGGTCGGCGCCTTTCCCGAACTGGTCGCGGACGGCCGCACCGGCGCGCTGGTTCCGCCCGGCGATGCCGCTGCCATGGCGGAGGCCTGCGCGCAGCTGCTCGACGATCCGGCGGGCCTCGCGGAGGCGGCGCGCCAGGCGCGCGACCATGTCCTCGGCGGCTTCCGGATCGAGGACGAGGCCGAGGCCATCATCCGGGTCTATCGCAGCCTGCTCGACGGCGCGCGCTGACGCCTATCCAGTCGCCTCACGGGCTAGCGCCTCGGGGTCGTAGACCTCGCGCACCCAGCGCTCGAAGGGGATGCCGGTCGCGTCGTAATCCCGGCCGTAGGCGTCGAGCATCCGGTGGACGAGCCCTGCCTTGCCGATGCCCAGATGCCCATAGCTCCAGTGCAGGCTGCGCCGGGCCTTCTCCAGCGGCTCGCCCCGGATCACGTGGCGGTAGAGCGTGACGGCGAGGCCGGTGCGGTCCGCCCCCGACTTGCAATGCACCAGCATCGGCTTCGGCATGTCGCGGTAGTGGCCGAGCAGCTCGAGCAGGACCTCCGCGGAGGGCAACCTGACCGTCCTGAGCTGGATGAAGCGCAGCTCGAGCCCCAGCCGTGCGCAGGCCTCGCGTTCGCGCGCGTTGGGCGTGGCGTCCGGGTCGCCGCGCAGCGACAGGACCGACCGGACCCCGAGGCGCTTCGCCCTCTCCAGCCTGCGGAAACCCGGATGGCTCGAGCGGTAGAGATCGTCGTCGACCTTGTAAAAGTTGGGGATCACCGCACGGACGAGCGCATGGTCCGCGACCCAGTAGCGGTAGGTGGGCCACCACCAGGCCCCGCGTGCTCTCTGGCGCAAGCGCTCCACGTCCGATCGTCTCCCATCGCCGTCCGGGCCCGTTACACGGCGCCGTCCCGTGCGTCTAGGGGCCCGCCCCCTGCAAGGCGTTCATCCTCGCATAGGCTCCGCCGAGCGCGACCAGTGCCTCGTGCCGCCCCTCCTCGACCACGCGGCCCGCCTCCATGACCACGATCCTGTCCGCGGCGCGGATCGTCGAGAGCCTGTGCGCGATCACCAGCGTCGTCCGGCCCTTCGACAGCCGCTCGAGCGCCTCCTGCACCAGTTGCTCGGACCGCGAGTCCAGCGCCGAGGTCGGTTCGTCGAGAAGCAGGATGGGCGCGGCCTTCAGCATGGCGCGCGCGATGGTGACGCGCTGGCGCTGCCCGCCCGAGAGGGCCGAGCCGCGCGGGCCCACGGGCGTGTCGAGGCCGAGGGGCAGGGCGTCGGCGAATTCGAGGACCGAGGCGTTGCGCGCGGCCTCGCGCACCTCCTCGTCGGTGGCGTCCATGCGCCCCATCCGGATGTTGGCGGCGATGGTCTCGTCGAAGAGCGCGCTTTCCTGGCTGACGACGGCGATGCCCGAGCGCAGCGCCTCCAGCCCGATCTCGCCGATCGGGACGCCGCCCACGCGGATCGCGCCAGCCTCCGCGTCGCCGAGGCGGGTGAGGAGCGTGAAGACGGTGGTTTTCCCCGCGCCCGAGGGACCCACCAGCGCCGTCGTCCGCCCCGCCTCCGCCGTGAAGGACAGCCCGCGCAGGACCGGCGCCTCGCCGTAGCCGAATTCCACCTCCTCGAAGCGGATGTCGCCCGAGGGCATCGGCTTCGGCGCGGCGGGCCGCGGGATCGTCGGCTGCGCGTCGAAGACGGCGTAGATCCGCTCGACCGAGGCGAGGCTCGCCTGGACCTGCCCCGCCACGTTCGACAGCCGCCGGAGCGGCTCGAACATCAGGCCGAGCGCGGTGAAGAAGGACATGAACTCGCCGATGGTCTTCTCGCCCGAGATGATCTGCTGGCCGCCGAACCACAGGACCGCGATGAAGCCGATGGCGGCGATCAGGTCCATCGTGGCGGGGTTCGCGGCGAGGCCCGCCTGCGCCCGGAGCGAGGGCCGCAGGAACCGCTTCAGCTCGCGCTCGAAACGCTTGTCCTCGTGCGTCTCGAGCCGGTTCAGCTTGATCGTCTGCATGCCGTGGAAGATCTCGTCCAGCCGCGTCGAGAGCCGCGCGGCCGCCGACCTCGCGTCGAGCGAGGTCGCACGGATCAGCCGGTGGATCAGGTAGAGCGGCACCACGAGGAGCGGGATGCCGATGAGCGCCGTCAGCGTCCAGACCCAGTCCGTCGCCAGCATCACCACGAGAAGCGAGATCAGCGTGACCGAGTCGCGCCCGAGCGACATGAGGGCCGTCGTGGCGAGCGACTGGAGCGCCGTGGCGTCGCCCCGCACCCGCTCGAGCAGCGCGCCGGGCGCGTTGTCCTGGAAGAAGCGCAGGTCGAGGTCCAGCATGTGGCGCACCAGCATCGCCTGGAGCCGCGTCGTGACCTTGAGGCCGACCGACACCACGATCAGTCGCTGCGTGAAGCTCGCCACCGCGCGCAGCACGAAGAGCCCGGCGATCAGCGCGCCGACCCAGATCACGCCGTCGAAGGAGCCGTCCTGGAAGAGCCCGTCGAAGAGCGGGCGCACCAGCCAGGCGAAGGCGCCGAGCGCCGCGCCCTCGATCGTCATGAAGCCCACGGCCACCAGCAGCGCGGGAACGTGGCCCCGGACATGCTCGCGCCAGACGCGCCGCAGGAGCGTGCCCTGCGCGGCCGCCGTGCCCGCACCGGGGCGCGGCGCGTCGAGCGACTGCCGCGCCGTCATCGGGACCGGCGCGACGGATCGGGACGCGACCGCGCCCGGCGGCGGCTGGAACATGGGTCGCTCAAGGCAACTCCCGCGGTGGCCGTTCTTCGTCCGCCGGTGCTACGCCATGACGGGGGGCCAGACAAGCCGGACGCGGCGGAAGAGGGGGCGCTCAGGCCGCCTCCACCGCGCGGACCGTCCGGAAGTCGCAGCCGTAGCCCTCGCCGGCGAGCTCCGCCCCCGTCGCCGCCAGCGCGCCGAGCCGCCCCAGTTCGTCGGCGCATTTCGCCCCGGCGCCGTTGCCGCCGGTCACGAGCGTCAGGGTCTCGTCCAGCCGCTCGACATAGGGCGCGCCCGTCGCCGTGAAGGCGACCGCGCAGGCGCCCGTCGAGGTGCGTGCCATCGGCAGGTCCGGCATCAGCCGCGCGAGCTGGCCGAGGAGGGTCCGGCCCGCCTCCGCGCTCCCCGCGCCCCGGAACCAGGCGGTCATCCCCGCCGCATCGGTCAGACGCGGGCTTTCGACCTCGCCGCCGATCTTCAGGAGCCAGCGCCCGTCCGGGTAGCGGATCGGCGGAAGGAGGTAGAGGTCGTGCGCCTGCCCCTCGGGCACGAAGATCAGCGTCGGCATCCCCGAAAGCGCCGCGGCCTCGTCCCCGCGCACCTCCACGAAGGCGACGGTGCGGGCGTAGACAAGCAGCGCCGGCCGGAAGGGGAGGAGGGCGTCCATCCCCGCATAGCCGCCCGTCGCCACCACGACATGGCCCGCGGCGACGGCTCCGCCGGAGCCGAGCGTCACGGACCCGCCCGCCCGCGCAACCGCCGCCTCCCGGATCACCTCCGCGCCCGCCGCCATGGCCAGCGCCTCCTCCGCCCGGCGCATGGCGCGGGGGTCGATCCAGCCGCCCGCCGGATCCCAGGCCGCGCGGGTGCCCTCGGCGAAGCGGAACATCGGGAAACGGGCCGCCAGCGCCGCCCCCTCCAGCCGGTCGTGCGGAATCCCCTCCGCCGCGGCGACCGAGAGGAACGCGTCGCCGAACCCCGCGCCCGGCCCCTCCGAGGGCGCCGCCATCATGCCGCCGCAGGCCGTGTAGAAGCCGATGCCCGACCGCGCCTCGAGATCGCGGTAGCGCGCGATCGACCGCGCCGAAAGGCGCGACCAGTCGGCGTCATGCGCGATGATCCGCGTGATACGTCCCGCGTCGTGATGGCTCGCGAAGGGCCCCCCGAAGCGCGCGGGCTCGGCGGGCTCGTCGGGTCCGACCAGCGCCACGGAATGCCCGGCCTCCGCGAGGTGGCGCGCGCAGGCGGTCCCCATGAGGCCGCGGCCGATCACGGCGACATCCACCGTCTTCACGGGGATGCCCTCATGCCGGATGCCCCGCCCGGCCGGACCCGCGCGCCGTGCGTATTTTCAGGAAAGATGAAGAGGCGGGCGCGGTGCGGACCGGCTCCCCCTGTCTCGCGGAACCTGCCTTTCATCTTTCTGCAAATACGCACTTCGGCGCTGTCCCAGGGTCAGCCGCGGATCGTCTCCAGGAGGAGATGCACGTTCTCGGGGTCCGCCTCGGGCGTGATGCCGTGGCCGAGATTGAAGATGTGCGGCCCGTGCTTCAGCGCGTCGACGATGCGGCGCGTCTCGTCCACCAGCGCCTGGCCGCCCGTGACCATGTGCTTCGGGTCGAGGTTGCCCTGGACGCAGCTGTCGGGCTGGAGATGCTCGGCCGCCCAGGCCGGATCGACCTTCGTGTCGATGGCGAGCCCGTCGGCGCCCACCGCCTTGGCGAAGCCCACGTAGTTCTCGCCCGCCTCGCGCGGGAAGGCGATGACCGGCAGGCCGGGGTGGCGGCGCTTCAGCTCGGCCGTGATCCGCTTCGCGGGCTCCAGCGCGAAGGCGCGGAACGCCTCGCCCTCGAGCGAGCCCGCCCAGCTGTCGAAGATCTTCACGACCTCCGCGCCGGCTTTCACCTGCATGTCGAGGTATTCGATCGTGGCCTCGGTCAGGAGATCGATCAGCGCGCCGAAGGTCGCGGGGTCCTCCTGCCGGAGCTTGTGGGCCGGGCCCTGGTCGGGCGTGCCGCGGCCCGCGATCATGTAGGTCGCGACCGTCCAGGGCGCCCCGGCGAAGCCGATCAGCGTCGTCTCCTCCGGCAGGTCGCGCGCCAGGATGCGCACGGTCTCGTAGACCGGGGCGAGGTGGTCGTGGATGTCGTCCTTGCCCTTGAGCTTCGCCAGCCCCTCGGGCCCGGTGATCGTGGACAGGCGCGGCCCCTCGCCGGTGACGAACCAGAGGTCCGCGCCGAGCGCGTCGGGGATGAGCAGGATGTCGGCGAAGAGGATCGCGGCGTCGAAGCCGTAGCGGCGGATCGGCTGGAGCGTCACCTCGGCCGCGAGGTCCGAATTGTAGCAGAGCGACAGGAAGTCGCCCGCCTGCGAGCGCGTCGCGCGGTATTCCGGCAGGTAGCGCCCCGCCTGCCGCATCAGCCAGACCGGCGGGACCTCCATCGCCTCGCCCGCCAGCGAGCGCAGCAGTTTCTTACGGGCGGCCCGGGGCGCGTCAAACATGGGAATTGTCCTTCGGTCGTTTGCGCGACAGGAATTGTGCGCGCGGCCGAGTCTGTCAACCCGAGGGCGATTGTCAAGCAAAGTTGACAGGTATACAGAGGTGACATGACGACCGATCTTCCGACCCCCGCCAAGCCCCTTCGCATCGGAACCCGCGGCTCGCCGCTTGCGCTCGCGCAGGCGCACGAGACGCGCGCGCGCCTGATGGCCGCCTTCGACCTGCCGGAGGCGGCCTTCGAGATCGTGGTGATCAAGACCACGGGCGACGATCGCAGCCTGATCGACGCGGACGTGGCGCTGAAGACGCTGGGCGGCAAGGGTCTGTTCACCAAGGAGATCGAGGAGGCCATGCTGGCGGGCGGCATCGACATCGCGGTCCACTCGATGAAGGACATGCCGGTGCTTCAGCCGGGTGGCCTCGTCCTGGATTGCTACCTCCCGCGCGAGGACGTGCGCGACGCCTTCGTCTCGCTCCATCACGACAGCCTCGCGGACCTGCCCACGGGCGCGCGCGTCGGTTCGTCCTCGCTCAGGCGGCGGGCGCAGCTCAAGGCGCGGCGGCCCGATCTCGCGGTGGTCGAGTTCCGCGGCAACGTGCAGACGCGGATGAAGAAGCTCGGCGACGGCGTGGCCGACGC
Source organism: Roseicyclus sp. (assembly GCF_052168335.1). Taxonomy (GTDB): domain Bacteria; phylum Pseudomonadota; class Alphaproteobacteria; order Rhodobacterales; family Rhodobacteraceae; genus Roseibacterium. The sequence continues at coordinate 7,168 of NZ_JBQLZP010000172.1, forward strand.
GACCTTCCTCGCCATGGCGGGGCTGCGACGCCTCGGCATGACGGACGTGGTGAAGTCGGCGATCGCGGTCGAGGACGTGCTGCCCGCCGTGGCGCAGGGCGCCATCGGGATCGAGCGGCGGGGCGACGACTTGCGCGCGGCCGAGATGCTCGAGGCGATCCACCACGGACCGACGGGCCAGCGCCTCGCAGCCGAGCGCGCCTTCCTCGCGGGGCTCGACGGGTCCTGCGAGACGCCCATCGCGGGGCTGGCGGAGCTCGACGGCGGCACGCTGCGCATGCGCGGCGAGATCCTGCGCCCCGACGGCTCGGAGGTTCTGAACGACGACCGGAGCGCGCCCGTCGAGGACGGCGCGAAGCTCGGCGCCGAGATGGCGCGCGACCTGCGCAAGCGGGCAGGCGAGGGCTTCTTCGACTGGATCGCGGCCTGAAGCCGCCCGGGGCGGTCCCGCTCCGGAATTGCCGCGAACATGCCACGGCCCTGCCTTGTGGCCTATGCATGTGCGTGTCATGGTCCCGCGGACCCTGTGACCTTAGCCATTTCGAGCCCCGGAGCGGACGTTTCTTCCGATGCATGTTGAACAGACCGGCATTCCCGGGCTTCTCGTCCTGACGCCCGCCCGCTACGGCGATGCCCGCGGCTTCTTCTCGGAGACCTGGAACCGGGCGCGGCTGGCCGAGCACGGGATCGACGTGGACTTCGTGCAGGACAACCACTCGATCTCGGAGCGTCCCGGCACCGTCCGGGGCCTGCATTTCCAGGCGCCGCCCCATGCCCAGGCCAAGCTCGTGCGCTGCGGGCGCGGGCGGCTCTTCGACGTGGCGGTGGACATACGGCGCGGCTCGCCGACCTACGGGCGCTGGTTCGGCGTGGACCTGAGCTTCGAGAACGGCCGGCAGCTCATGATCCCGGCGGGCTTCGCCCACGGGTTCGCCACGCGCGAACCGGATACCGAGATCGTCTACAAGTGTTCGGACTACTACGCGCCGGCGACCGAGGGCGCGCTGCGCTACGACGATCCGGGCCTCGGGATAGACTGGGGCCTCGGCGGGCTCGAGCCCATCCTGTCCGAGAAGGACGCGGCGGCGGGCCTCCTCGCCGATCTCGAGAGCCCCTTCACCTACGAGGAGGTCCCGGCATGAAACTGCTGGTCACCGGCGGCGCGGGGTTCATCGGTTCGGCGGTCGTCCGCCTCGCCGTGGCGCGCGGCCATGTGGTCGTCAACGTCGACGCGCTGACCTATGCCGCCTGCCTCGACAACGTGGCGGAGGTAGCGCAGAGCCCGCTCTATGCCTTCGAGCACGCGGACATCCGCGACCGCGAGGCGATGGACCGCATCCTCGCCGCCCATGCGCCCGACGCGATCATGCACCTCGCCGCCGAGAGCCATGTGGACCGCTCCATCGACGGGCCGGGCACCTTCATCGACACGAACGTCACCGGCACCTACACCCTGCTCGAGGCCGCGCGGGCCTGGTGGACGAAGGCCGGCAAGCCCGAGGGCTTCCGCTTCCACCACATCTCCACGGACGAGGTCTTCGGCACGCTGGGCGAGACGGGCCTCTTCACCGAGGAGACGCCCTATGCCCCGAACTCCCCCTATTCGGCGTCGAAGGCGGCCTCCGACCATCTCGTGCGGGCCTGGCACGAGACCTACGGCCTGCCCACGGTGCTGACGAACTGCTCGAACAACTACGGGCCCTTCCACTTCCCCGAGAAGCTGATCCCGGTGGTGATCCTGAACGCGCTCGCGGGCAGGCCCATCCCGGTCTACGGCAAGGGCGAGAACGTGCGCGACTGGCTCTATGTCGAGGACCACGCCGACGCGCTCCTCCTCGTCGTCGAGAAGGGCGAGATCGGGCGGAGCTACAACATCGGCGGCAACAACGAGCGGCGGAACATCGACCTCGTGCGCACGATCTGCGCGCTGCTGGACGAGCGGCGGCCCGACGCCGCGCCGCATGACCGGCTGATCACCTTCGTCGAGGACCGGCCCGGCCACGACCTGCGCTATGCCATCGACGCGAGCCGCATCCGCGACGAGCTCGGCTGGAGCCCCTCCGTCACCGTGGAGGAGGGGCTTGCGCGGACCGTCGACTGGTACCTCGCCAACGAGGACTGGTGGCGCGCGCTCCAGGCCCGCAAGGGCGTGGGCCAACGCCTCGGCAAGGCGGGGTAGGCCCGATGCGCGTCCTCGTCTTCGGCTCGACCGGCCAGGTCGCCACCGAGCTTCGCGGCCATGCGGGCGTGACCGCGCTCGGCCGGGCGGAGGCGGATCTCGCCGATCCCGGTGCCTGCGCCGAGGCGATCCGGGCCCACGCGCCGGACGCCGTCATCAACGCCGCCGCCTACACTTCCGTCGACAAGGCGGAGATGGAGGAGGAACTGGCCACCACGATCAACGGGGCGGCCCCGACCGCCATGGCGCGGGCCTGCGCGGATCTCGGCATCCCCTTCGTCCACATCTCCACCGACTACGTCTTCGACGGATCGGGCGACGCGCCGCGAGCGCCGGATGCCCCGACCGCACCGCTCGGCGCCTACGGCCGCTCGAAGCTGGCGGGGGAGGAGGGCGTGCGCGCGGCGGGTGGGGTCCATGCCATCCTCCGCACCTCCTGGGTGGTCTCGGCGCATGGCGCGAACTTCGTGAAGACGATGCTCCGCGTCGGACCCGAGCGCGGCGGGCTACGCGTCGTGAACGACCAGATCGGCGGGCCGACGCCCGCGCGCGACATCGCGGCGGCCTGCATGACGATCGCCGCGACGCTGGCGCGCGATCCGGCGACCTCCGGCACCTACCATTTCGCGGGCGCGCCCGACACGTCCTGGGCGGGCTTCGCCAAGGCCATCTTCGAGACCGCCGGCCTCGACGTGCCGGTCGAGGAGATCCCGACGACCGAGTATCCACTGCCCGCGCCGCGCCCGCTCAACTCCCGGCTCGACTGCTCGGCCACCGAGGCCGTCTTCGGCATCCCGCGCCCCGACTGGCGCGCGGGGCTTGCCCGGATCCTTTCCGACCTATCCCCGCGAGGCGACGCGACATGACACAGCGCAAGGGCATCATCCTGGCCGGCGGCTCTGGCACGCGGCTCTATCCGATCACGATGGGCCTCTCCAAGCAGCTCCTGCCGATCTACGACAAGCCGATGATCTACTACCCGATCAGCGTCCTGATGCTGGCGGGCATCCGCGAGATCGCGGTCATCACCACGCCCGAGGACCGGGTGCAGTTCATGCGCACCCTCGGCGACGGCAGCCAGTGGGGCCTCAGCTTCACCTATATCGTGCAGCCCTCGCCGGACGGGCTGGCGCAGGCCTATCTCCTCGCGCGCGACTTTCTCGCGGGCGCGCCCTCGGCCATGGTGCTCGGCGACAACATCTTCTTCGGCCACGGCCTGCCCGAGCTGCTCGCCGCCGCGGACCGCTCGACCGCCGGGGGCACCGTCTTCGGCTACCGCGTGGCCGACCCCGAGCGCTACGGCGTGGTCGATTTCGGCCCGCGCGGCGAGGTGCGCGGCATCATCGAGAAGCCCGCCGTCCCGCCCTCGCCCTACGCCGTCACCGGGCTCTACTTCCTCGACGGCAGCGCGCCCGAGCGTGCGGCGCGGGTGCGCCCCTCGGCGCGCGGCGAACTGGAGATCACCTCGCTTCTCGAGAGCTACCTCGTGGACGGGTCGCTCGACGTGCAGAAGATGGGCCGCGGCTTCGCCTGGCTCGACACCGGCACCCACGGCAGCCTTCTCGACGCGGGGAACTTCGTGCGCACCCTGACCGAGCGGCAGGGGATGCAGACAGGCTCGCCCGACGAGATCGCCTACGCGAAGGGCTGGATCACGGCGCAGCAGCTCGAGGATCGTATCGGTTTGTTCACCAAGAACGCCTATGGCGAATACCTGAAGTCCCTGCTCTGAGGCGCGCGCCCTTCCGGCGCGGCGGCCTCAGGGCGCTGCGGGAGGTCCTGGGTGTTCGTGAACAGACTGCGCGCGCTATTTCTTCGCTACGCCTCCCATCATGCCGGGATCGCCTGCGCCGTGGGTCTGCCGCGGCGGGGCCTCCGCCGCCTCGGCCGGGTGGAGCGGGTGGTCCTGACGGGCGAGGGGATCGCGCTCGCCGGATGGGCGCTCGCGCCCGAGATCCGCGTCCGCTGGCCCGGCGGCGCGCGCCACGCCACCCCCGACCGGCCCCGCCCCGACGTGGCGCGGCGCCGCGGCGGCGACGGGAGGACGGGGTTCGAGCTCGTCCTGCCGCGGGACGCGCGGCCGCTCACGCTCGAGGTGACGCTGCCCTCGGGGCGCAGGCGGGTCTGCGCGGTTCCCCATCCCGACGACACACTGGCGCCCGCCGCGCGCCGGCGCATCCTCCGGGCCTTCCTTCGTGATCTCGCCCGCGCGGGGCCGGCCCTCTTCCGCTACGCGCTCAGGCCCGATGCCGCGAGCCGCGCGACGGTCAAGCGCGCCCTCGGCCTCGATACGGCGCCGCCCGTGCCCCGGCTCGATGCGCGCTGGACCCGGGTTGCCGGGCCATCGCACCCGGTCGATCCCGGCGCCTTCACCATCGTGATGCCGGTCCATGACGCCTTCGACATCCTGCGCGAGGCGCTCGACCGGGTGGCGCGGCACACCCGCGGCGACTGGCACATCGTGCTCGTGGACGACGCCTCCCGCGACCCGCGCGTGCGCCCGTTCCTCGCGGACTGGGCCGAAGCCCGGAAGGGGCGTGCGACGCTCCTGACGCTCGAGCGGAACCTCGGTTTCGTCGGCGCCGTCAACTGCGCCCTCGACGTGGCCGAGCGGCGGGAAGGGCCTGTCGTCCTCCTCAACTCCGACGCGCTGGTGCCCGGGGGGTGGGCGGAGCGTCTTCTCGCCCCGCTCGGCGATCCGCGCGTCGCCTCGGTCACGCCCTTCTCCAACGATGCCGAGATCTTCGGCGCCCCCCTGCCCGGGGTGCCGGTCGCGTTGCCGCCGGGCCTCGCCGACCGTCTCGACGCCGTGGCCCGGACGCTGGCGGCGCCCGGCCCGCATCCCGAGGCGCCGACCGGCGTCGGCTTCTGCATGGCGCTCTCGCGGCGCTGGCTCGACTGCGTTCCCCGGCTCGACCCGGCCTTCGGCCGCGGCTACGGCGAGGAGGTCGACTGGTGCCAGAAGGTGCGCCGGATCGGCGGGCGCCACGTCGGCCTGCCCTCCCTCTTCGTCGAGCATCGCGGCGGCGCCAGCTTCGGCGCCGAGAAGGCGGGGCGCGTCCGACTGGCCAACGCGCTGATCGCGCGGCGCCATCCCCGCTACGACGCCCAGGTACAGGCCTTCTACGCGACCGATCCGCTGCGCGCGCCGCGAATGGCGCTGGCCGTCGCGGCGGCGGGCCTCGCCTCGGAGGGGCCGCTGCCGCTCCATCTCGGTCACGCGATGGGCGGCGGGGCGGAGGCCGCGCTGGCCGAGGAGATCCGGGACCGCCTCGCTGCGGGCGGGCAGGCCCTCGTGCTCCGGGTCGGCGGCCCGGCGCGCTTCCGGCTCGAGGTGCATCGGGCCGAGGGCGTGCTTGCCGGCGACATGGAGGACGCCGAGGTCGTCCGCGCGCTCCTCGCGCCGGTGCCCGCGCTCCGGATCGTCTATTCCTGCGGCGTCGGAGACCGCGATCCGGCGGGCCTTCCCGCGGTTCTCCTCTCCCTCCGCCGGAGCGACCGCGACAGGCTCGAGGCGCGACTGCACGACTATTTCCCGATCTCGCCCTCCTATTGCCTGCTCGGGTCGGACGGCCGCTTCCGCGGCGTTTCGGGCGCCGATTGCGAAGATCCGGCCCATGCCGCGCGCCGCCCGCAGGGCCGCGCCGTCCCGCTGGCCGAGTGGCGGCGGGCCTGGGGCGGTTTCCTCGCCGCCTGCGCCGAGATCACGGTTTTCTCCGCCGCCTCGGGCGCGCTTCTGGCGGAGGCCTATCCGGACGTCGCGACGGCGATCCGGCTCAGGCCGCACTCCGCGCGGC
>NZ_JBQLZP010000173.1:0-8030 GCF_052168335.1 Roseicyclus sp.
CCGCCCGGGGGGTCCGGGGGGCAGGCAGCCCCCCGGCGTCGCCACCCGCGAGGGACGTGCCCATGCTGATCCTGACCTGCCCCTGCTGCGGCATCGCCGCCGACGAGACCGAGCTCGCCCCGGGCGGCGAGGCGCACCTCAAGCGCTTCGGCCCCGGTTCGTCGGACGCGGAGTTCGAGGCCTATCTCTTCCTGCGCCCCAACGTGCGGGGCGTGCATTTCGAGCGCTGGCGCCACGCCATGGGCTGCGGCAAGTGGTTCCTCGCCGCGCGGGACACGGCGACGCACGAGGTCTTCGGCACCTATCCCGCCCAGACGACCGAGCCGCCCGCCCACATCCTCGCCGCGATCCGCGCCAAACATCCCGACTGGAGCCAGCCATGAGCACGCGCCTCGCCGAGGGCGGCCGCCTGATCGACCGCAGCCGCAAGCTCGACTTCCGCTTCAACGGCAAGCGCTTCGCGGGCCATCCCGGCGACACGCTGGCCTCGGCGCTTCTGGCGAACGGCCAGCGCATCATGGGACGGTCCTTCAAGTATCACCGCCCGCGCGGTCCCGTGGCCTCCGGCCCGGAGGAGCCGAACGCGCTCGTCAACCTCGGCGAGGGTGCCCGGCACGAGCCGAACCAGCGCGCCACGACGACGGAGCTTTTCGAGGGGCTCAGCGCCACCTCGCAGAACCACTGGCCGAGCCTCGAATGGGACATCGGCGAGGTCAACGCGCTCGCCGCGCGGCTTCTGCCCGCGGGCTTCTACTACAAGACCTTCATCCACCCGCGCCCCTTCTGGAAGCACGTCTTCGAGCCGTTCATCCGCCAGTCCGCGGGCCTGGGCAAGGCGCCCGATCCGAAGCATTCCGACCCGGACCGCTACGAGCATTTCTATGCCCATGTCGACCTCGTGATCGCGGGCGGCGGGATCGCGGGCCTCCAGGCCGCGCTCGAGGCGGGGCGGGCGGGGGCGAAGGTGCTGCTCGCCGAGCAGACACCGCATTGGGGCGGGCGCGCGCCGGTCGACGGGGTCGAGATCGACGGCAGGCCCGCCGGTGACTGGATCGAAACCGCCGTTGCCGAACTGGAAACGATGCCGAACGTGGCGCTCCGCCTCCGCACCATGGTCGCGGGCGTCTACGACCACGGCTACGTCATCGCCTACGAGCGGGTGTCCGACCATGCGCCCGGCACCGACGCGCCGCGCCACCGGCTCTGGCGCATCCGCACGAAGCAGGTGATCGCGGCCACCGGCGCCATCGAGCGGCCCCTTAGCTTCCCCGGCAACGACAAGCCGGGCGTCATGCTGGCCTCGGCCGTCCGCGACTACCTCGTGAACTGGGGCGTCAGCCCCGGCGACCGCACCGTGGTCGTGACCAACAACGACGACGCCTACCGCACCGCCATCGCCATCCGGCGCGCGGGGCTCGACGTGCCCTGCATCGTCGACGCCCGGCCGAGCGCCGACGGCCCCCTGCCGCAGGAGGCGCGCGCGCTCGGCATCCCGGTGAAGATCGGCACCGGCATCGCGGGCGTGAAGGGCATCCGCGGCGTCGTCGCCGTGCAGCTCTGCGCCCAGGCGGGCGAGGGCGCGGTGACGGAGGAGATCGTCTGCGAGGCCGTCGCCATGTCCGGCGGCTGGTCGCCTGTCGTCCACCTCTGGTCCCATTGCGGCGGCAAGCTGACCTGGGACGAGGCGGGCGCCTTCTTCCGCCCCGATCCCGCCCGGCCGCCCACCGGCCATGACGGCGCGGGCTTCGTCCTCTGCGCCGGCAGCGCCGAGGGCGCGCTCCATGCCTCCGGCGTCATGGAGAGCGCGTCAATCTCGGTCCGCAAGGTGCTGGGCGGGCTCGGCAAATCCGCCTCGGGCGATGTCCCGCAGGCCGCCGCGCCCGAGGAGGCGCCGCTTGCGCCCGTCTGGATGATGCCGCAGGGCGCGGGGGCGAAGAAGCGCGCGAAGATGTGGCTCGATTTCCAGAACGACGTGAAGGTCTCGGACGTGCAGCTCGCCGCCCGCGAGGGCTACGAGAGCGTCGAGCACACCAAGCGCTACACGACGCTCGGCATGGCCACGGACCAGGGGAAGCTGTCGAACATCAACGGCCTCGCGATCCTCGCCGGCGCGCTGAACGCGCCGATCCCGCAGGTCGGCACCACGACCTTCCGTCCGCCCTTCACGCCGATCTCCATGGGCGCGATCGCGGGCGAGGCGCGGGGGGGCATCTTCCAGCCGCTCCGCCGGACCCCGCTCCAGGACCGGCACGAGGCGCTCGGCGCGAGCTTCGAGCCGGTCGGCCACTGGCGGCGCCCCTACTGCTACCCGAGACCGGGCGAGAGCCGGCGCGATGCGGTGAACCGCGAGATCCTGGCCACGCGCGAAAGCCTCGGGCTGCTGGACGCCTCGACGCTCGGCAAGATCCTCGTGAAGGGGCCGGACGCGGGCCGCTTCATGGACATGCTCTACACCAACTTGATGAGCACCCTGAAGCCGGGGCGCTGCCGCTACGGCCTCATGTGCAGCGAGAACGGTTTCCTCATGGATGACGGCGTGGTCGTGCGGCTCGACGAGGAGACCTTCCTCTGCCACACGACCACGGGCGGCGCCGACCGCATCCACGCGCACATGGAGGACTGGCTCCAGTGCGAGTGGTGGGACTGGAAGGTCTGGACCGCCAACGTGACCGAGCAATGGGCGCAGATCGCCGTCGTCGGCCCGAACGCGCGCAAGGTGCTGGAGAAGCTCGGCGCCGATTTCGACCTCTCGAAGGAGGCCTTGCCCTTCATGGCCTTCGCGCAAGGTCGCCTCGGCGGCTTCGACGCGCGGGTCTACCGCATCTCCTTCGCGGGCGAATTGTCCTTCGAGGTGGCGGTGCCCGCAAGCCAGGGCCGCGCGCTCTGGGACGCGCTGACGGAGGCGGGGGCGGAGTTCGGCGTCACCCCCTACGGGACCGAGGCCATGCACGTCATGCGGGCCGAGAAGGGCTTCATCATGATCGGGGACGAGACGGATGGCACGGTGATCCCGCAGGATCTCGGCCTCGACTGGGCGATCTCGAAGAAGAAGGACGACTATCTCGGCAAGCGCGGGCAGGCGCGGTCGCACATGACCGATCCCGCGCGCTGGAAGCTCGTGGGCCTCGAGACGCTCGACGGCTCGGTCCTGCCGGACGGCGCCTACGCGCTCGCCGACGGCGACAACGCGAACGGGCAGCGGAACACGCAAGGGCGCGTGACCTCGACCTACTTTTCGCCGACGCTCGGGAAGGGCATCGCCATGGGCCTCGTCCTCCACGGCCCGGACCGGATGGGCGAGGAACTGGATTTCGGCACGGTGAAGAAGGACCCGGAGGGCAAGCTCCGCACGGTGCGCGCGCGGATCGTGAGCCCGGTCTTCTACGATCCCGAGGGGGAGAGGCAGGATGTCTGAGGCACGGAGCGCGCTGCCCGGCGCGGAGGCGGACGGCCTCGTGGCGATCCGCGAGATGGGGCTGCAAGGCATGGTCATGCTGCGGGGCGACCTCGCGGAGGTGGCCGGGGCGGTGCGCGAGGTCACGGGCGCCGACATGCCCCCGACCCGCGGCATCGTGCGTGGCGATGGTGCGAGCGTGGCGTGGATGTCGCCGGACGAGCTCCTGATCCTCTGCGACCACGGAGCGGCGGAGGAGTTCGTCGTGCGGCTGACCGAGGCGCTGGCGGGACGCCACCACCTCGCCGTCAACGTCTCGGACGCGCGGGCGATGTTCGCGCTGACGGGCGGGCGGGGCGCGCTGCGCGACGTGCTGTCCAAGATCACGCCCGCCGACATGTCGGCCGACGCGCTGAAGCCCGGCGAGATGCGCCGCACGCGCCTCCAGCAGGTGCCCGCCGCCATCTGGTTCGAGAGCGAAACCGAGGCGCGCGTGATCTGCTTCCGCTCGGTCGCGGCCTATGTCTTCGACCTCCTCGCCATGTCGGCGCGGGACAGCGGGCCGGTCGGCTTCCACAGGGACGCCTAGGCGCGGGAAACGCGCGGTTCCGCCAAGAATGACGCGGTGCCGGGGTTGACCTCGGCGCCTTCGCCGCTCCATCTGTGGCCCAACGGCAACCGACAACGAGGGAGGCCCAGATGGCTTTCGAACTTCCCGATCTTCCCTATTCCCACGATGCGCTCGCCGACCTCGGCATGAGCCGCGAGACGCTGGAATACCACCACGACATCCACCACAAGGCCTATGTCGACAACGGCAACAAGCTGATCGACGGGACCGAGTGGGCCGGCAAGTCGCTGGAGGAGATCGTCAAAGGCACCTACCAGGCCGGCGCGGTCGCCCAGAACGGCATCTTCAACAACGCCTCGCAGCACTGGAACCACAACCAGTTCTGGGAAATGATGGGCCCCGGCGAGAAGAAGATGCCGGGCGAGCTCGAGCGCGCGCTGACCGAGGCCTTCGGCTCGGTCGACGAGTTCAAGTCGCAGTTCTCGGCCGCCGGTGCGGGCCAGTTCGGCTCGGGCTGGTGCTGGCTGGTGAAGGACGCCGACGGCAGCCTGAAGGTCACCAAGACCGAGAACGGCGTGAACCCGCTCTGCTTCGGGCAGACCGCGCTTCTGGGCTGCGACGTGTGGGAGCATTCCTACTACATCGACTTCCGCAACAAGCGCCCCGCCTACCTCGCGAACTTCCTCGACAAGCTCGTGAACTGGGAGAACGTGGCCGCCCGCATGGGCTGAGGCACGTTCCCTCGACCGCGAAAGGCCCGCCCGGACCGGCGGGCCTTTTCATGTGCGCCCACCCGGCGATTTCCCCAGCTTGACGCGCCCCCGATTTCTCAGGTCTCATCGCGCGTTACCTCGACTTGCGGACCCTTCCCCGAATGGACCTGACGCTCGCTTCCGCCTTCTCGACGGACGGCCTTCTGGGCCACCTCGCCTATGTCGTCCTCGTCGCCTCGATGCTGATGCGCTCGCTGACCTGGCTGCGCATCCTCGTGATCGTCTCGGCGCTCCTGGCCATCTCCTACGGGGCCTTCGTGATCCGCGACCCGGTGACGGTGATGTGGGAGGCGATGCTCGTCGCGGTCAACATCGTGCAGCTCCTGATCCTGCATTGGAGCAACCTGCGCGCCCGGTTCTCGGATGACGAGGCGACGCTACTGGCGCGGCACCTGCCGGGGCTCGGGCGGGGCGAGGCGCGGAGCCTGCTCGATGCGGGCGAGTGGGTCCGCGTCGCCCCCGGCGACCTGCTCGCCGAGGAGGGGCGGCCGGTCGAGCACCTCTCCTATCTCGCGGGCGGCGAGGCCTCCGTCGTGCTGCGCGGGACGACCGTATCACGCTGCGGGCAGGGCGACTTCATCGGCGAGATGACCGCGTTGACCGGCCTTGCCGCGACCGCGACCGTCCGGGCCGAGGCGGAGTGCCTCGTCTGGCGGATCGCCGCGCCGCGCCTGCGCGAGATCCTGCGCCGGCGCGACAGCCTCGAGCGCGAGGTCGATGCCGCCTTCGCCCGCAACTATCGAGAGAAGCTCTTGACCATGAACGCGCTCGTCGCCTCGGGCAGCGTGCCGTCCTGAGCCGGTGCACGCCATGACCGAGGCCGGCAAGGGCGTTGTCGCGATGGCGGTGGCCTGCACGATCTGGGGGCTCTCGCCGCTGTTCTACGCCATGCTCAGCCATGTCCCGCCGCTCGAGATCCTCGCCCATCGCACGATCTGGTCGCTCGTCACCTTCGTGGCCTACCTGGGCCTGCAGCGCCGCCTGCGCGAACTGCCGCGCGCGCTCGGGGGGCCGCGCCGCTTCCTGCTGACGGCGGCGGCGGCGGCGATGATCTCGGTCAACTGGTTCCTCTTCATCTACGCGGTGGGCGTCGGACGGACGGTCGAGGCCTCGCTCGGCTACTACATCTTCCCGCTCGTGGCCGTGGCGATCGGCGCGGTCGTCCTGCGCGAGGGCCTGTCGCGGGTGCAGGCCGTCTCGGTCGCGCTTGCCGCCGGGGCGGTCCTGGTGCTGACCCTCGGCCTCGGCGCGGCGCCCTGGATCTCGCTCGTGCTCGCCACGACCTTCGGGATCTACGGGCTTCTGAAACGCTGGGTCGAGGCGGGGCCCGTCGTCTCGGTCACGGCGGAGGTGCTGCTGTTCCTGCCGCTCGCCGCGGGCCTCCTCGTCTGGCTGGGGGTCACGCGCGGCCTCGGCTACACGGCTTCGGACGTCGTGCTCTTCGTGCTGTCCGGGCCGGTCACGGCGGTGCCGCTGATGCTATTCTCCTACGCGGCGAAGCGGGCGGCGATGGCGACCGTGGGGCTGATCCAGTACGTGAACCCGACGCTCCAGTTCCTCTGCGCGGTCCTGATCCTCGGCGAGGTCGTGACGGTCTGGCACATGGTCGCGCTGCCGCTGATCTGGGCGGCGCTCGGCCTCTATTCCTGGGCGACGCTCAGGCCCGCGTCGCGGCCAGCGCCTCCATGAGCGAGGGCACGTCCGGCAGGCTGCGGAAGTAGGGCAGAAGGCTCGCCTCGGCGAAGCCCTGTGCGATCACGTGCTCGACCAGCGCGCGGAGCGGCGCCCAGTAGCCGGCGGTATCGAGGAGCAGGATCGGCTTTTCGTGGAGGCCGAGCTGCCGCCACGTCAGCACCTCGAAGAACTCGTCGAGCGAGCCCGCGCCGCCCGGCAGCATCACGATGGCGTCGGCGTTCATGAACATGACCTTCTTCCGCTCGTGCATCGTCTCGGTGACGATGAAGGTGGAGAGGTCGCGCTTGCCCACCTCGCGGGCGAGGAGGTGGCCCGGGATCACGCCGAAGGTGTCGCCGCCCGCCGTCTGCGCCGCCCGCGCCACGGCCCCCATGAGCCCCACGTCGCCCGCGCCGTAGACGAGGCGATAGCCCTCGCACGCCAGTGCCGTGCCGAGCGCGGTCGCATCGGCCATGTATTCGGGACGGGATCCGGCGCGGGAGCCGCAATAGACACAGACGGAAACGCTCGACATCGGGTCCCTTGCGCTTGACGGGTTTTTCCGCCCTGATAGCCGCTAGCGCAGCGCGGCTCAACCCGGCCCGGGGGGCGGAGGGCAGGCTGGCGCGGAGTGCCCCGGTTCGGGGGATGGACCCGGGAGGTAACCCATGAGGGTTGGTGCCGCATTCGGCGGAAGCAGGGCTGCGTGGATCTATGCGGCGCTTGCCGGCGGCGTGGCCGTCGCGGCGGTCGCGGGCTTTCTCGCGTTTCGGGGCGGGGAGGAGGCGCCACCCGATGCCGTCGCCACGCCCGAGGCTCCCGCGTCGGTGCCGGAGCCTGCGGATACGGCGGAAGTGACGGCGGAGGTCGTCGAGGCCGCGCCGGAGGAGGATGCCGCCGCCGACAATGCCGCCGATGCCGATGCTGCCGCCGCTACAGATACGGCCGAGGCCCCGCGGCCGGCACCGCCGCGCTTCGACCAGATCCGCGTGGCCCCCGACGGGGCGGCGGTGGTGGCGGGGCGTGGCCCGGCCGGGGCGGATGTGCGCCTGATGCTCGACGGGGCCGAGGTGGCGAGTGCCGCGGCGGCGTCCGACGGCGGCTTCGCGGCGATCTTCGCCATACCGCCCTCGGCCGCGCCCCGGATCATGACGCTGACCGCGATGCTGCCCGATGGCGGCGAGGTGGCGGGCGTCGAGTCCGTCATCATCTCGCCCTTCGGCGGCACGCCCGACGCGACCGCCGAGGCCGCGCCCGTCGACCCGCCCGCGACCGCCGTGTCCGAGCCCTCGGGCGAGACCGCGGTGGCTTCGGCCGGGATCGAGGCCGCGCCCGAGACCGAGATGACGGCGGAGCGCGAGGTGCCGGAGGCCCCGGGCAGCGACGCGCCCGGCGCTGCGCCGGAGGTCGCGACCGGCCCGGCGCCCGAGGCGCTCCCGGCCGGGGAGGCTGTCGCATCCACAGGCGAGACGGCGGAGCCCCTGTCCGGCGAAACGCAGGCGGAGCGGACGGCCGACGCCACGCCGGCGGAACCCGCGGCCGGGACCGCCCGGACCGAGGCGGCGACCGTCTCGGGCGGAGGGCCGGCAGCGTCCGCGCCGGTCCCTTCCGATGCGGC
>NZ_JBQLZP010000174.1:0-2194 GCF_052168335.1 Roseicyclus sp.
CACGGCGGCGGTGAAGGGCCGCCCGGCGGTCAGGACCGTCACGCCGGTCTTCACGCGCGCGTCCCCGGCGTTGCCGACACGCAGGCCCTCGACGTCGGTGATGAGGTTGCGCGGCCCCGGCCGGATCATGCGGCCCCTCCGACATGGCGCCGGACGAGGCCCCGGAAGGCGCCGAGGTCGCGCAGCATCGGCGAGGTCAGCCGCGGAGGGTCCAGCCCCTCGAAGGCCTCGGGCAGGACGAGGACCAGCGTATCCGCCCCGCCCGCCGCCCGGTGCAGGGCCGCGCGCGTCCCCTCCTCGAAATACGCGGCGAGGCGCACGGCGCCGTCCACCGGCACCACCTCCACATGGTCGAGGTCGAGCGCGGGCGCCACGTCGCCCAGATGCGCGAAGACCAGCGGCTGAGCGGCCGGGAAGGCACCGAACCGGCCCGCGAGGACGGTGATCTCGGCCGGAAGCGCGCGCGTCGCCATCAGATGCAGCGGCCCCCGTCGACCTCGAGCGCGGCGCCCGTGATCATCGAGGCCGCGTCCGAGCAGAGGAAGGCGGCCGCCTCGCCCATGTCCTGCGGCGTGGAGAAGCGCCCCAGCGGGATCGTCGAGAGGAACTTCGCCCGCATCTCGGGCGTGTCCTCGCCCATGAAGGACCGCAGGAGCGGCGTCTCGCCCGCCACGGGGCAGAGCGCGTTGACCCGGACGCCGTGGGGCGCAAGCTCCACCGCCATGGCCTTCGTCGCCGTGATCATCCAGCCCTTCGAGGCGTTGTACCAGTTGAGCCTCGGGCGCGGGGACAGGCCCGCCGTGGACGCGATGTTGAGGATCGCGCCCGCCCCGGCCGCCTTCATGCCCGGCACGATCTCGCGCGCGGTGAGGTAGACGGACTTGGCGTTGACGGCGAGGACGCGGTCGAAGTCCGCCTCGCTCACCTCCTCCATCGGCGCGGGCATGTGGGTGATGCCGGCGTTGTTCACCAGGATGTCGATGCGGCCCCAGGCCTCGAGCGCGGCCCGCGTCATCGCCGCGACCGAGGCGCCGTCGGCCACGTCGACTTCCTGGCCGATGCCGCCCACCTCCGCCGCGACGTCCTCGGCCGCGCCGGCGTTGATGTCGGCCACCATGACCCTCGCCCCCTCGCGGGCGAAGACACGGGCGATCCCCGCGCCGAAGCCCGATCCCCCGCCGGTCACGATGGCGGTCTTCCCCTCAAGCGGCATGCGTCTCCTCCTCCATGAGTGCCTCGAGCCCGCGCCTTACGTCCTCCGGGATCGGCGCCGCCCGCCGCGCCACGAGGTCGAAGCAGGCGGAGCGGAACAGCGTCTCGAAGGCGAGCACCCCGTCCCCCGCGCGGTAGAGCCGGTGGCGGAAGGTGGCGGATTTCGTGCCGATGGCCAGCACGCTCGAGCGCAGGAAGATCACGTCGCCCGCCCGGCACTCGGAGCGGAAGTCGCTCTCGATATGCACGACCGCGAACGACAGGCGGCGTCCGCTCTCCATGTCCGCGCGGGTGAGCCCCACGTCCGACTGGAGCGAGAACATCCCGTCCGAGCACGCCATCAGGTAGCGCGACACGTTCATGTGGCCGAGAAAGTCGCAGTCGGAGGGATCGACCGCGCGGCGGAACGTCTCGATCCCCGGCAGCGTCATGCGCCGCTCCCGCCGAGGCGCGCGGTGTCGATGCGGCGCGCGCGGATCATCGGCCAGAACGCGAGGAGAAGGCCGAGGCCCGCCGCCGCGTAGGCCGCGTCGTGCATGAAGCCCGCGCGCAGGAAGTCCGAGCGGTCGACGCCCTCGGGGAACACCAGGACCCCATCGAGGAGGCCCGTCGCCTCGGCCGCGATCCCGCCGACGAGACCCACCAGCGCGGCGAGCGTCGCCAGCACGAAGACGAGCCCGACCGCTCCGATCCCGGCGGCGAGATAGGTCTCGGTCCTGGGCACGGTGAGAAGGCCGTAGAGGAACGCGGGCAGCGCGACGAGGGGGCCGACCCACCATGCCGCCTGCACGCCCACGAGGGACGCGCCGAGGCGCGGAGCCGTGTCCGCCCCGATGCCGAACTGCGGGAACTTCAGCGCGAGGAAGTAGTCGGGGCCGACCGAATAGCTGAGCTGGTTGTGGAGCGCGCCGAAGATCGCGGCGCAGCCCGCCGCGAGCGCGAGAAGAAGGATCAGGACGGGATACTTGCCGAAGCGTGTCAC
>NZ_JBQLZP010000175.1:0-8318 GCF_052168335.1 Roseicyclus sp.
GGAAAGCGCGGTGTCGGCGGGCGTCCGCCGCATGGAGGCGCTGACCGGCGAGGACGGCTCCTCCGCGCTGATGCGCGTGACGGTCGCGCTCGGCGGCGAGGTGCTGGCGCTCGGCGGTCTCGCCGCCGACGCCGCCGACGGGGAGGAGCGCATCCGCCGCGCCATCGAGAGCGGGCAGGCGGCCGAGGTCTTTGGCGAGATGGTGGCCGAACTCGGCGGACCGGTCGACTTCGTCGAGCGCTGGCGCGACCGGCTTCCGGCCGCCAAGGTCATGGTCGACGTCTATCCCGGCGAGGCGGGCTGCGTCGCCGCCATCGACGCCCGCGCGCTGGGCGAGGCGGTGGTGCAGCTCGGCGGCGGGCGGCTGCGGGGGGACGACCGGGTGGACCCCGCCGTGGGGCTCAGCGACCTCGCGCGGATCGGCACGCGCGTCGATCCCAAGACGCCGCTCATGCGCATCCACGCCGCGACCGAGGAGGCCGCGCGCGCCGTGGCCGCCGACCTGCGCGGCGCCTACACGCTGTCGTCCACGGATGTGGAGCCTCCGCCGGTCATCCACGAAAGGATCGGCTGATGCCCCGCGCCTTCCTCGTCGTGATGGACAGCGTCGGCTGCGGCGGCGCGCCCGATGCCGACCGCTATTTCAACGGCGACAGGCCCGACACCGGCGCCAATACGCTCGGCCACATCGCCGCCGCCTGTGCCGCCGGTGCGGCGGAGGAGGGGCGGACGGGCCACCTCAGGATGCCGCATCTCGACGCGCTGGGCCTCGGCGCGGCGGTGCGGCTGGCCTCCGGCGCCCGGGCCGAGGGGCTCGACGCCCTGCCCGAGGGGCTCTGGGGCGCGGCCGAGGAGGTGAGCGTCGGCAAGGACACGCCGTCGGGCCACTGGGAGCTCGCGGGCCTGCCGGTGCCCTGGGAGTGGAGCTATTTCCCCAAGACCGACCCCGCCTTCCCGGACGACATCGTGGCCGAGGTCATGCGCCTCGCCGGGACCGACGGCATCCTCGGCAATTGCCACGCGAGCGGGACCGAGATCATCGCGCGCCTCGGCGAGGCGCATCAGCGCACCGGCCGGCCGATCTGCTACACCAGCGTCGACAGCGTCTTCCAGATCGCCGCCCACGAGGAGAGCTTCGGCCTCGACCGCCTGCTCGCGCTCTGCGAGGGGCTGGCGCCGATGCTCCACGCCCGCAAGGTCGGGCGCGTCATCGCGCGGCCCTTCGTGGGCGGTCCGGGCCACTACACCCGCACCGTGAACCGCCGCGACTACGCCATCGCGCCGCCCGAGCCCACGCTTCTGGACTGGGTGCAGGCGGCGGGACGGCGGACCTACGGCATCGGCAAGATCCGCGACATCTTCGCGGGGCGGGGCGTGGGCGACTACGTGAAGGGCGCCGACGCCGACCTGATGGCGCATCTCGCCGCCCACGTGGAGGAGGCCGAGGACGGCAGCCTGACCTTCGCCAACTTCGTCGAGTTCGACAGCCTCTATGGCCACCGCCGCGACGTCTCGGGCTATGCGCGGCACCTCGAATGGTTCGACGCGGCGCTCGGCCCCGTCCTCGCCGCGCTCCGGCCCGACGACCTGATGATCCTCACCGCCGATCACGGCAACGATCCCACCTGGAGCGGCACCGACCACACGCGCGAGCGCGTGCCGGTCATTGCCAAGGGCCCCTATTCCGGGCAGATCGGCATCCGCGGCTTCGCGGATGTCGGAGCCTCGGTCGCCGCGCATCTCGGCGTGCCGGGGCAGGGGCCGGGGCGATCCTTCATCTGACGGCCGGGAGGGGGGCGGATGACGTCGGAACAGGTCTATTTCGTGCTGACGCTCGTGGTGGCGACGCTCGCCGTGCGCTACATCGGCCCCTTCATGGGCCGCCCGCGAACGCCCTGGCGCGGCGCGATCGCGTTCGGGCTGATCGTCGCCTTCATCGGCTGGGCCATCGGGACGTGAGGGAGAGGGACATGAGGGACCTGCCGAAGATCGAGTTGCACCTTCACCACGAAGGCGGCGCGCCGCCCGCCTTCATCCGGGGACTGGCCAAGGAGAAGGGCGTCGACCTCTCCGGCATCTTCCGCGAGGACGGCAGCTATTCCTACCGCGACTTCTGGCACTTCCTCACCGTCTACGAGGCGGCCACCAGTGTCCTGCAGACCCCCGAGGACTACGCGCGCCTGACCCGCGCCGTGCTGGAGGAGAGCGCGGCCAACGGCGTCGTCTATTCCGAGACCTTCCTCTCGCCCGACTTCTGCGGCGGCGGCGACGTGGGCGCGTGGCGCGAATACCTCCACGCCATCCGGCAGGCCGCCGACGCGGCCGAGCGCGACCTCGGCATCACGCTCCGGGGGATCGTCACCTGCATCCGCCACTTCGGCCCCGAGCGCGCGCGCCCGATCGCGGAATGCGCGGCCGAGACGGCGGGCGACTGGCTCGTGGGCTTCGGCATGGCGGGCGACGAGCTGAAGGGCAAGCCGTCGGACTTCCTCTGGGCCTTCGACTGCGCGCGGGAGGCGGGGCTCAGGATCACCGTCCACGCGGGCGAGTGGGGCGGGGCGGCCTCGGTCCGCGACGCGCTCGACGCGCTGAACCCCGAGCGCATCGGCCACGGCGTGCAGGCCATCGAGGACCTCGCGCTGGTGGACCGGCTCGCAGAGGACGGGATCGTGCTGGAATGCTGCCCGGGCTCGAACGTCTTTCTCGGCGTCTTCCCCGACTGGAAGAGCCACCCGATCGAACGGCTGCGCGAGCGCGGCGTGAAGGTGACGGTCTCGACCGACGATCCGCCCTTCTTCGGGATCACCATGACCTCGGACTACGAGAACCTCGCCCGCTCCTTCGGCTGGGACGAGGAGGTCTTCGCCGAGGTCAACCGCACCGCGCTCGACGCCGCGTTCTGCGACGCGGCCACGAAGGACAAGATCGCCAAGAAGCTGGGGGACAGCGCCACATGACCGAGCACCTGACCATCGTCGACCACCCGCTGGTGCAGCACAAGCTGACCATCATGCGGGACAAGGAGACCTCGACCAAGTCCTTCCGCCAGCTCCTGCGCGAGATCAGCCATCTGCTCGCCTACGAGGTGACGCGCGGCCTGCCGATGACGACGGTCGAGGTGGAGACGCCGCTGACGAAGATGCAGGCGCCCACGATCGAGGGCAAGAAGCTGGCCCTCGTCTCGATCCTGCGTGCGGGCAACGGGCTGCTCGACGGCATCCTCGATCTCGTGCCGAACGCGCGGGTGGGCTTCGTCGGGCTCTACCGCGACCCCGAGACGCTGCGCCCGGTGCAGTACTACTTCAAGGTGCCGAGCGAACTGGAGGACCGCCTGACCATCGTGGTTGACCCGATGCTCGCCACCGGCAATTCCTCCGTCGCGGCCATCGACCTCCTGAAGGAGGCGGGGGCGGACAACATCCGGTTCCTCTGCCTTCTCGCCGCGCCCGAGGGCGTCGCGCGCATGAAGGAGGCGCACCCGGACGTGCCCATCGTCACCGCCGCGCTCGACAGCCACCTGAACGATCACGGCTACATCGTGCCGGGGCTCGGCGACGCGGGCGACCGGATGTACGGAACGAAATAGGCGCGGCTTTACTTGGGTCCGGGCATGGGCCACTCTGCCCGGAGCAACCTTGGGGGGTTCGCATGTTCGGAACCGACGGTTTCCGGTCCGCCGCGGCGGGCCTCGCGGTGACGCTCGCGCTCGCGGGCGGGGCCATGGCGCAGACCGGCCCGGCCGAGCGTCCGCCCGCATCCTTCGACGCGCTCGAATACATCGACAGCGGCGGCTGCGTCTTCGTCCGGGTCGAGGTCGGCGGGCGCGTCGACTGGGTGCCGCGCGTCGGGCAGGACCGCCAGCCGGTCTGCGGCCGCACCCCGACGCTGGCCCAGCCCGCCCCCGTTCAGGCCGCCCCCGTTCGGGCCGCCGAGGCGCCCGCGCCCCGTCCCGCACCGACGCCTGCCGCTCCCGTGCCCGCCCGCGTCATCGTGCTGGCCGAGGCTGCGCCGCCCCGGACCGTGCAGGTCATCATCCCGCCCGCCCTCATGCGCGAGGACGGCACCGCCCGCGTGAGCTGCGCCCATGTCCGCGTGCCCGGCGCCTATGTCGTGGCCCCGGACGGAAGCTGCATCCCCGTCGAGATCGCGCCGGTTCCGCCCGCCGCCGTCGCCCGCCCCACCGCCTCCGGGCAGCAGGCCGTGCGCGCGCTCGCCGCCGACAATCCCGGCCCGCCGCCGGGCTGGCGCACCGCCTGGGACGACGGGCGGCTCAACCCGCATCGCGGCATCCGCACCGTCGAGGGCGAGGCGCAGATGCGCCGCGTCTGGACGGACACCGTCCCGCGCAGGCTCGTCGAGGACTGAGCCTCAGCCGCCCGTGCAGGCGTTCTGGAGGCTCAGCCAGTCCTCGTCGCTGATGAGCGGCGCGCGTGTCGCGCCGCGCAGCGGGTCGGCCTCGATCAGTTGCAGCACGCTCTCCCCCGAGATGTCGCGGGCATAGGCGTAGGGCTGGGTCGAGATGTCCGCCGCGCCGAACCGCGCGACGAGGGCGGCCGTGTCGACGGCCGGCGCCTCGCGGCTGAGGAGGCGCACGGCGTGGTCGCCGAGCGTGCCCTCCGGCAGGTCGCCGGTGGTCAGCAGCCGGAAGGTGGCGAATATCCCCGCCTCGTCGAGCAGCCGGTGGAGCGGCGCCTCCGCCTGCCGCCGCACGTCCTCGGCCAGCATGTAGCCCGCGAGAACCTCGGGCGTCTCGTGGTCCTCGGCCAGCGTCGCGCTCGCCAGGATCAGGCCGCCGGGCAGCGCGACGGTGTCGGGGATCAGCGAGGGCAGCAGGATGACGCGCGGCGCGGGCGGGCCGAGCACGCGCGTGGAGAGCCGGGCCAGCGCCACGCGCGCCCTCGGGCTGTCGCAGGGCCGCCCGGCGATGCGCCCGATCTCCTCGAGGAGGGCGTCGCCCAGCTCGATCCGCTTCGCCTCGGGCAGAAGGCTGACGGTCTGCCGGGTCAGCGCGCCCGGGAACCAGAAGACCGCCGCCGCGAGCACGCCGAGGCCCACCGCCGCGCTCAGCAGCCAGCGGAGCCGCCCGGGATGGGGCCGCGCGCGCTCGATGGCGGTGCGCACCTTCTCGATGGCCTCGATCATCTCGGGGTCGTCGATCTCGAGCCGTTCGTCGGCATCCGCGCCGGGCGCGTAGACGGCGGGGCTCCGGCCGGGGTTCAGCCGCTCCACCGCCGGAAGCGACCAGTGCGTCAGCGCCGTCTCGGAGGGCGTGGAGACCACGAGCGTCGCCTCGCCGAGCGACACCACGACCTCGCGGCGCTGGGCGTCCGGCCCCTCCCGCCAGAGCCCGAGCGCCTCGAGCCTGCGGTATTGCTCCAGCACGGTCATCTGCCCCGGCTACCTTGCCCCTCGTTCGTTGACGCGGACGTTACCGCACGCGCAGGCCCGCCTCAACGCGCGGTTTCTCAGAGCTCGGCCGCGGCCTTGCGCAGCTCGAACTTCTGGATCTTGCCGGTCGAGGTCTTGGGCAGCTCGCGGAACACCACGCGCTTGGGCGTCTTGAACCCGGCGAGGCGCTGGCGGGCGAAGGCGATCAGGTCCTCCTCCGTCGCCTCGGCGCCGTCCTTCAGCTCCACGAAGGCGCAGGGCACCTCGCCCCATTTCTCGTCCGCCTTGGCGACGACCGCGCAGAGCAGCACCGCCGGATGGTGCATCAGCGTCCCCTCCACCTCGACGGAGGAGACGTTCTCGCCGCCCGAGATGATGATGTCCTTCGCCCGGTCTGCGATCTGCACGTAGGTGTCGGGGTGCTGCATGGCGATGTCGCCGGTGTGGAAGTAGCCGCCGCGGAAGGCCTCGTTGGTGGCGCGGGGGTTCTTGTAGTAGCCCTTCATCACCGAGTTGCCGCGCATCATGATCTCGCCCAAGGCCGCGCCGTCCATCGGGATCTGCGTCATGGTGGCCGCGTCCATCACCGTGATGTGGTCCATGTTCGGCATCGCGACGCCCTGCCGCGCCTTCACCGCCGCGCGGTCGCCGCCCGTCAGGTCGTCCCAGACCCCGTCCTTGAAGGTGCATTCGGTGGCGGGGCCGTAGGTCTCGGTCAGGCCGTAGACCTGCGTGATGTTGAAGCCCATCGTCTCGATGGCGGCGAGCGTCGCGGGCGCGGGCGGCGCGCCGGCGGTGAAGACCTCGACCGTGTGGGAGAAGTCGCGCCGGTCGCCGGGCTTGGCGTTGACGATCATGTTGAGCACGATGGGCGCGCCGCCGAAATGGGTCACGCCCTCGTCGGCGATGGCGTCGTAGATGGCCTTGGCGGTGATGTCGCGGCAGCAGACGGTGGTGCCGCCCACGGCGGGCATGGTCCAGACGTGGCACCAGTTGTTGCAGTGGAAGAGCGGAACGATGGTGAGATACTTCGGGTAGAGCGTTATCCGCCACGAGATCGGCGTGCCCATGGTGATGAGGTAGGCGCCCCGGTGGTGGTAGACGACGCCCTTGGGGCGCCCCGTGGTGCCCGAGGTGTAGTTGAGCGCGATGCTCTCCCACTCGTCCTCGGGCATGATCCACCGGAACCCGTCGTCGCCGCCCGCGAGGAGCTGTTCGTAGGTCATGTGCCGCCCCGAGGCGTGGTAGCCCGCCGCCTCGTCCGGCACCTCGACGACCAGCGGCTGCGCCTCGTTCTCCATCTCCTTCAGCGCGGCCTCGACGACGCCGAGGAACTGCGTGTCCACCAGCACGACCTTCGCCTCGCCGTGGTCGAGGATGTAGGAGATCGTGCCGACATCGAGCCGGATGTTGATCGAGTTCAGGATCGCGCCGCAGGCGGGCACGCCGAAATGCGCCTCGACATGCGGGTAGGTGTTCGGCAGCACCGTCGCCACCACGTCGCCCGGCTGCACCCCGTGGGCCGCGAGCGCCGAGGCCAGGCGCGTGACGCGCGCGACATGCTGCGCGTAGGTGGTGCGGAAGCCCCGGTCCACCACGGCGTCGCGGTCGGGAAAGACGCGGGCGGCGCGGACGAGGTGGCTGAGCGGCGTCAGCGGCACGTAGTTCGCCGCGCGTTTCTCGAGCCCGGTCTCGTCCTTCATCCAGCCCATCTGTCCACTCCTGTCGCGAAAGATTCTTCGGTGAGACATGGCAAGTTGCGCAAGAAAAGGAAAGGCCTTCGGTCGGCTTCCGTGTTCCGGCGCGCGCCGTTAGTCTCGGGACGGGACGCAAGGGGAGGACTGCCGTGCTGGGACCGGAGATCGCGGGGCCGCTGAGGCTCGAGGCGGCGGTGCATCGCGCGGGCGCGTCGCCGGGCGATCCCGCGCCCTACGCGGGCGAGGACAGCTTCACCTTCGTGCGGGTGCGGGTGACGGACGCCGAGGGCGCCACCGGCGACGGCTTCACCGGGCGTTTCCTCGCCTCCGAGGTCGCGCATTTCCTGAACGGCGCGCTGGCCGGGGCGGTTTCCGCCCCCGGCCCGTTGCCGGACCTCGTCCGCCTGTTCAACCCGCGCGCCATGACGGGGGTGGTGGTCTCCGCGCTTTCGGCACTCGACGTGGCGCTCTGGGACCTCGCGGGAAAGCGCGCGGGGCGGAGCGTCGCGGCGCTGCTGGGCGGGCGACGGGCGGCCGCGCCGGTCCACGTCACCTGCGGCTTTCCCGCGCTCGACACCGAGGCGCTGGTGGCCGCCTGCGCCGAGGAGGTCGCGGCGGGGGCACGGGGTGTGAAGGTCCTCGTCGCCGCGAAGGGGCGGAGCGCGGCCGAGGACGCCGCCCGCCTCCGCGCCGTGCGCGAGGCCATCGGACCGGAGGCCGACCTCATCGCTGACGCCAATTGCGGCTGGGACCTCGCGGACGCGCGCGATTTCGCCCGCCGGGTCGCCGATCTCGGCCTCGCCTGGCTGGAGGAGCCGGTGCGCGGCAACGACCGCCACGCGCTCGCCGCGCTGGCGCGGGAGGGGATCGTGCCCCTCGGCGCGGGGCAGATGGAGCAGAGCGCGGACCGCTTCGCCCTGCTGGCGGAGGCGGGGGTGGACGTCATCCAGCCCAACGCCGTCTTCGCGGGCGGCATCGGCGCGGCGGTCGCGGCGGCGCGCGCGTCCGGCCGCGCGGTCTCGCCCGCCGGGGGCTGGGACCTTGTCAACCTGCACTGGATGTGCGGCGCGATGGCCGAGGGGGCGGTCGAGCTTCACCGCGCGCAGGCGCGGATCGCGCGCCTCCTGCTGCCCGCGCCCCCGGCGCTGCGCGACGGGATGCTCGCCGTGCCGGATGCGCCGGGCCTCGGCCTCGCGCCGGACGAGGACGCGCTGGCGGCCTGCCGCATGGACT
>NZ_JBQLZP010000176.1:0-4086 GCF_052168335.1 Roseicyclus sp.
GGCCAGCCGTTCGTCGCAGGCGGCCACGTATTCGCCCTGGAACCGGTCGCCGCGCGGCACGAGGAAGACGTCCACGCCCTCCCGCGCCATCTCGCGCCGCAGCGCGGCCAGCCGCGGCGGCCCGTCCCCGGGCCGTGTCCGTGCCTCGAAACTCTGGAACATCCGTGCCTTGCCCCCTGCCAGTCGCGCCCCGCCCCTGCCGAGGAGACTGCCCCGCCGCCGCGGGATTGTCCATCTGCGGCCCCCGCCGCCCCGGGCACGGCCGACGTCCGCCCCCGGGAACGCGCCGCCCGCGCCCTTCATCCTGGCGAAAAACTCCCGCCGGAGGCTTGCCCCGATCCGCCGCGGGCGCTCCCGTTCCCGTGTCGGACCCGCGCGGGCGTCAGCCCGCGCCCCCCGGCGGCGGCGAAGCCGGCGCAATCGCCCTCACCTCCGAAGCGTCCCGCGCGCCTCGCGCCCCCGTCGCCCCGCGCACAGGCGACGACCGCCCCCGGGAACGCGCCGCCCGCGCCCCTTCATCCTGGCGGAAAACTCCCGCCGGAGGCTCGCTCCGATCCGCCGCGGGCGCTCCCGTGACGGACCCGCGCGGGCGTCAGCCCGCGCCCCCGGGCGGCGGCGAAGCCGGCGCAAACCCTCCGCCGCGTCAGCTCGCGCGCTTCATTCCCATGACCCGCGCCCGCGCCCTCGGGTCGCTGTCGAAAAGCGAGGCGAGCTGCTCCGTGATCGCGCCCGCGAGTTGCTCGGCGTCGGTGATCGTGACCGCGCGCTGGTAGTAGCGCGTCACGTCGTGGCCGATGCCGATGGCCAGGAGTTCCACCGCGCGGCGGCGCTCGACCATGGCGATCACGTCGCGCAGGTGCTTCTCGAGGTAGTTCGCGGGGTTCACCGACAGCGTGGAATCGTCCACCGGCGCGCCGTCCGAGATGACCATGAGGATCTTGCGCGCCTCGGGGCGGTAGAGCATCCGGCGGTGCGCCCATTCCAGCGCCTCGCCGTCGATGTTCTCCTTCAGGAGCCCTTCCTTCATCATCAGCCCGAGATTGTCGCGCACCCGCCGCCAGGGCGCGTCGGCGGGCTTGTAGACGATGTGGCGGAGGTCGTTGAGCCGGCCCGGCTGCTGCGGGCGTCCCTGGGCGAGCCAGTCCTCCCGCGCGCGGCCGCCCTTCCAGGCCCGCGTGGTGAAGCCGAGGATCTCGACCTTCACGCCGCAGCGCTCGAGCGTGCGCGCAAGCACGTCGGCGCAGATCGCCGCGATCGAGATCGGGCGCCCGCGCATCGAGCCCGAGTTGTCGAGGAGAAGCGTCACCACCGTGTCGCGGAACTCGGTGTCCTTCTCGATCTTGAAGCTGAGCGGCGTCGTCGGGTTCGCGACCACGCGGGCGAGGCGTCCGGCGTCGAGGATGCCCTCCTCGAGGTCGAACTCCCAGCTCCGGTTCTGCTGTGCCTTGAGGCGCCGCTGGAGCTTGTTGGCCAGCCGGCTGACCGCGCCCTTCAGGGGTTCGAGCTGCTGGTCGAGATAGGCGCGAAGGCGCTCGAGCTCCTGCGGTTCGGCCAGGTCCTGGGCCTCGATCTCCTCGTCGTACTCGGTCGTGAAGACGGTGTAGGCCGGGTCCGCCTCGGAGTGGGGCGCGGGCGGCGGCGGCTCGAAGGGCGCCTCGCCCTCGGGCAGTTCCTGCTCGTCGGCCTCCTCCATGTCGGCGCTGTCGTCCATCTGGACCTGCGCCTGGGCGGCGTCCTGCTGCTGCTCCTGGCTGCGCTCGGGCGAGGCCTCGGCGTCCTCCTCGCGGCTGTCGTCCTCGCCGGTCGAATCGGGGCTCTCCTCCTGCTCCTCCGAGCCCTCGTCCTCGCCCTCGTCGTCGAGCTCGTCGGGGTCGTCGCCGAGCTGGTCGCCATAGCCGAGGTCGTCGATCATCCGGCGCGCGAGGCGGGCGAAGGCGGCCTGGTCCTTCAGCACCGCGTCGAGATCCTCGAGCGTGCCGCCGCAGCGCTCCTCGATGAAGCCGCGCCAGAGCTCCATGACGTTCGCCGCCTCGGGCGGCAGCGGGCGGCCGGTGGCGAGGTGCCGGATCAGGTAGTTCGCGGCGACCGGCAGGGGGGCGTCGGCCGCCTGGCGGATCTCGCCATAGCCCTTGCGCCGGGCCTCGTGGCCGATCTTGGCGTCGATGTTGCCTGCGGTGCCCGGCATGACGCGCGCGCCCACGGCCTCGCAGCGGGCGCTCTCCATCGCCTCCATCAGGTCGCGCGCCATCGGCCCCGAGGGGGCGTAGCGCGCGGCGGTGCCGGTGTCGTGGTAGCGGTGCCGCAGCGCCAGCGCGTCCGCCGTGCCGCGCGCCAGCAGCACCTCCTCGCGGGTCATGCGTCGGCTGACCTGGGGCAGGCGCACGCTGTCGGAGGACAGGCCCGGCGGATCGACCGAGAAGGTGACCGCGAGGTCCGGATCGTCGGCGAGGACGCGCGTGGCCTCGGCCAGGGCCTTCTTGAACGGTTCGGCGGGATTGTCGGTGGGCGATTTGCTCATGGGCGGAATGTGGCCCGCCGCGCGGGCGAGGGCAAGGCGGGACGGCGCGATCGGGGCGGGCCCTCTGCCGTGTCGCGGCGCGGGCCCGGAGGCGGAAGTGGCGTTCCGCCCGGGACGCGGTGCGGGAACGGGGGACACGGCGCAGAGCGCCCGCGCCCGGGGCCGGTCAGCCGCCCTCCGCGATCCCGCCGTGCAGTGCGTCGCACCGGGCCAGCTCGGCCTCGAGCGCGGGGTCGAGGACGTTTCCCTCCGGCTCCGCGTTCTCCGCCATCCGCGCGAGGTAGAGCTCCGTCGCCTCCGCCATCATCGGCACGATCGCCTCGAAGGCGCGGGCGAGGTCGGGCGTTCCGGTCTCGTCCTGCCAGACCACGGCGGCGGTCGTGGCGAGATCCGTCTCGTGCTCCGCCGCGATCCCGCCGATCTCGCTGTCGGCGCCGGCATAGAGGCGGAACGCCCGGAAGAGCGCGGTGCAGCGCAGGAGCGGCGTGGCCTCGCCCGCCTCGGCGAGGACGCTGTCCATCGCCTGAGCGAAGGCGTCGGTCTCGCCCTCGGGCGGCGGCACCTGCGCGGATGCGGCCGTCGCGAGGACGGCGAGGAGGGCGGGCAGGAATCTGCCTTGCATGGCCTTTCCTTCCGGGCCGGGGGCGGCGCGTCTCAGGCCGCGAACCAGTCCACGTCCGCGTTGCCGCCGCAGAGGAGCACGGCGAGGCGTTCGTCCTTCTCCGGCACGTAGGCCCCCGAGGTCAGCGCCGCAAGGGCCACGGCCGCGCCCGGCTCGCCCACGAGGCGCGTCGCGGACCAGAGCTTGCGCGCGGCGTCGAACACGTCCGCGTCGCTGAGGACGAGCGCGGTCTTCACCCGCTGCCGGATCACCTCCCACGAGGTCACGCCGAGGCGCGGGCCGCCGAGCGAGCCCGCCGCGATGCCGCTCGGCGAGACGCTGATCTCCGGCCCCTCGCGGAGCGAACGCGCCAGCGTGTCCGTGCCCTCGGTCTCGACCGAGACGACGTTGACGCGGTCGCCGAACCAGGCGGCGATGCCGCCGATCAGGCCGCCGCCGCCGGTGGCGACCAGGATCGTGTCGATGCCGCCAAGGTCGGTTCGGGCCGCCTGCGCCTCGAACTCGCGCGCGACGGTGCCCTGTCCGGCGAGCGTCCATACAGTGTCGTATGGATGCACCGACAGCGCGCCGCTCTCCTCCGCGGCGGCGGCGTATTGCGCCATGCAGTCGGCGACGCTGCCCTCGGTCAGGATCACCTCGCCGCCGAAGTCGCGCATCCGGCGGAGCTTCTCCTCCTTGGCGATGGCCTTCGGCACGAAGATCCGCGAGCGGTGGCCGAGCGAGGTCGCCGCATGGGCGACCGCGGCGCCATGGTTGCCGCCCGACGCCGCGACGACGCCCGCCTCGGGCACCGTGCGCGAGAGCATGTTGTTGAAGGCGCCGCGCACCTTGAAGGCGCCCGTGACCTGCGTGTGCTCGAGCTTCAGGGCGAGCGCGCAGGGCAGGCCGAAGGCCTCGGCCTCCACGCGGAGGATCGGCGTCTCGCGCACGCGGCCCGCGATGCGGG
>NZ_JBQLZP010000177.1:0-3704 GCF_052168335.1 Roseicyclus sp.
CTGCCGACGTCGAGCTCGTTCAGCGTCAGGTGGTGGATCGACACCCCCGCCGTCACGTCGAGCCCCGCGGCCTTCGCGCGCCGCAGCGCCGGAAGCGCGGCGGCGGTCGAGACCTGGTCGGCGTGGTAGCGCACGCCGGTCATCTCGACGAGGGCGAGGTCGCGCTCGAGGCCCATGCGCTCGGCCATCGGCGGGACGGCGGGCAGGCCCTTGAGCGCCGCGAACTTGCCCGAGGTGACGGCGGCGCCGCGGCTCAGCCCTGGCTCCTGCGGGTGGCCCACGATCAGCGCGCCGAGCCCGCGGGCATAGGTCATGCAGCGCGACAGGACCCGCGTGTCCGCCGTCACCGCGTCGCCGTCGGTGAAGGCCACCGCGCCCGCGTCGAGGAGAAAGCCGATCTCGGCCATCTCCTGCCCCTGCCGCCCCTTCGTCAGCGCGGCCATGGCGCGGACGCGCACCGGCGTCTCCTCCCGCGCGCGGCGGGTGACGAATTCCAGCACTTCCGGCGTGTCGATGGGCGTCAGCGTGTCGGGCCGCGTCACCATCGTGGTCACGCCGCCCGCGGCGGCGGCGAGGCCCGCGGTCCTCAGGCTCTCCTTGTGGCGCTCGCCCGGCTCGCCGACCTTCACGCCCACATCGACGATCCCGGGCGCGAGGCAGAGCCCGCCGCAGTCGAAGCCGCCCTGCCGCGGACCCGTCCCCGTCTCGGCGATCAGGCCTGCCTCGATGCGGAGCCAGCCGTGCGTCTCGGTCCCGGCCTCCGGGTCGATCAGGCGGGCGTTGTGAAGAAGCGCGTTGGTCATGCCGTTTCCATGTGCATGGGGTTGCCGCGCAGGTCGCGCATCCTGCCGTAGACGTGCCGCGCGTCCGCTATCCGGCGGAAGCCCCGGCGCCGTATCTTCCGTCCGCGGGCCGAACGCTTCGCGAACAGGACGCGCCCCGGCGCTCCCTCCTCGAGTTCCAGGAAGGCCATGTCGCGGATCGCGTGCCGATGCAGCCGCCGCCACCCGAAGGGCGCGGTCGCGACGTAGGCCGTGCGGTCCGTCAGCGTGTACCACGTCACCGAGCGCAGGTAGGCGTCGTAGACCACATGGCCGCCCAGCATGTAGAGACCGACGCCGAGAAAGGGCAGCCCCGCCAGAGGGAAGAGCATGAAGGGCAAGCGGAAGTCCCCGGCCACCATGATGGTTACGGCGAACCCGATCCACGCGCAGGCGAAGAGGGTGAAGAACGCGCCGCCCAGCAGCATGTCGGTAAGGGCGTCGGACCAGACCACGGCGCTGTCGGGCCGGCCCTGCCAGAGGATCTCCTCGCCCGGCGCGAGGATGCCGTCCCAGCCGCTTCCCGTGGTCATGCCGCGCCTCGCCCGCGCGCCGCGTCGATGGCCGCGATGACCGTTTTCGGATCGGCCTGGTACTTCAGGAGATACTTGTCGCCCGTCACCGTCACCACCTGCACCGCCGAGAAGAGACTGCGCACCGTCGTGATGTTCCCGAGCGCGATGGCCCGCGTGCCGGGCCCGAGGAGGCGCGCGTCGGTCAGCCACCACTCCATCCGCGTCTCGTCGGAGGCGAGGTAGAAGGCCCTGACCGCGATGGCCAGAAGACCGCCCACCGCCCCCGTCCAGACATGCGGGTTGCCGAGCGCCCAGAGAATGCCCATGCCCGCCGCCATGGCGATGGCCGCGAGCCAGGCGTGCTCGCGCCAGTAGGTCGCGCGGTCGCCGCGGAACGTCTCGAGCCGCCGCTCGCCGGGCTCGAGCGCGGTCGTCGGCGCGAACTGGGTGCGGGTCGAGGTGACGTCCATCAGCGTTCGAGCAGGATGTAGAGGAGGAGGAAGACCACGACGAAGAGCGCGACCTTGGCCCATTGCGGGAAGGCCTTGCGCGGGGCGGACGGTTCGGCCTCCTTCGGCGTCGTTTCCGGGCGCGGCTTGGGCGCGACCTCGGCCTTCGGCAGGTCGCCGGAATGGTCGGGCTGCGCGAGCGGCAGCGTCGCGATGGCCGTCAGCTCCGGGCCGGGGCGCGGCTCCCCCTCCATGGCGTCGTCCGGCACGAGGAGGACCGAGCCCTCGAGCGCGTCGATCCGCGACCGCGCCTCCGGCGCCGGGGGCACGGCCGGATCGAAGGCCATCGTCACGTAGTCCGACAACGCCATCTCGCCGAGATCGTCGACCGGGAAGACCTCGATCCGGTCGGTGTTCAGCCGCATGACCCCGAGCCAGCGGTCGATGGGCGGCAACTCCGCCGTCAGCCCGCGCGCCCGCGTCAGGTGCGTGTGGCGCAGCTCGGAGGCGCCGTTGACGGCGAAGACGTGGAGGACCGTCGCGTTCATGCCATCACCCCCCGCGCGTCCGCCGCCGCCGCCCGTGCCGCCCGCAGGTTCCGCGCAAGCAGGTCCATCGCCGCCATGCGCACGGCGACGCCCATCTCCACCTGTTCCTGGATCACCGAGCGGTTGATGTCGTCGGCGAGCGTGCCGTCGATCTCGACCCCGCGGTTCATCGGCCCCGGATGCATGACGATGGCGTCGTCCTTCGCCGCCTTCAGCTTCGCCGCGTCGAGCCCGAAGCGGTGGTAGTATTCGCGCTCGGACGGGATGAACGCGCCGTCCATCCGCTCCCTCTGGAGGCGGAGCATCATCACCACGTCGCAGTCCTTCAGCCCCTCCTCCATGTCGTCGAAGACCTCCACGCCCCAGTCGGCGGCGCCCGACGGCATCAGCGTCGGCGGCCCGATCAGGCGCAGGCGGTTCTCCATCTTGCCGAGGAGGTGGATGTTCGAGCGCGCCACGCGGCTGTGCGCGATGTCGCCGCAGATCGCGATGGTCAGCCGGTGCAGCCGCCCCTTCTCGCGCCGGATCGTCAGCGCGTCCAGCAGCGCCTGCGTCGGGTGCTCGTGCCGCCCGTCGCCCGCGTTCAGGACGGCGCAGTTCACCTTCTGCGCCAGCAGGTCGACCGCGCCCGAATGCGGGTGGCGCACCACGAGGAGGTCGGGATGCATCGCGTTCAGCGTCAGCGCCGTGTCGATGAGCGTCTCGCCCTTTTTGATCGAGGAGGCCTGCATCGCCATGTTCATCACGTTCGCGCCGAGGCGCTTGCCCGCGATCTCGAAGCTCGCCTGGGTGCGGGTCGAGGCCTCGAAGAACATGTTGATCTGCGTCAGCCCCTCGAGCACGCGGCCATGCACGCGGTCGCCCCGCTCGGCGTCGGCGTAACGGTCGGCGAGGTCGAGGATCGCGCGGATCTCCTCGGGGTGCAGGGGCTCGATGCCCAGGAGGTGCTGCTGCCGGAAGGTCATGGCGCCCGTGTCCCGTTTCCGCTCGCTCCGCTTATAGGCAGCGTGACGGCGTCGCGGCAAGGCGGCAGGCCCTTCCCCTCGCGCGCGGGGGGGCCTAGCTTCGGGGCATGGACGGATGGGACCCGAACGACGCGCTGGCGCTTCTCGCCTGGCAGGTGGAGCTGGGGGCGGACGAGGCGATCCTCGACGCGCCGGTGAACCGCTTCGAAAGCGCCGAGGCGCCTCCGGTCGAGCGCGCCGCGCCCGTTTCCGTGCCCGCGTCGGTCATGCCGGTGGCGCCCGCCTCGCAGCCCGTCTCCACACCCGCCGATGCGACGAAGTCGACCGAGGCCTCGCAGCCCGTCTCCACACCCGCCGATGCGACGAAGTCGACCGAGGTCGCGGGCGCGGGCCAGCACGGCCTCGG
>NZ_JBQLZP010000178.1:0-3582 GCF_052168335.1 Roseicyclus sp.
TTTTCGATGTGAAGATGAAAATGGTCGCGTGGGCTCAACCGAAGAGTCTCCGCGCACATCAAGAACGGCCTCGCGCTCGCCGGCGAGCAGATGGGCGTCGAAGTCGAGTACCGCAACCCGCCCACGGGCGACCTCGCCGACATGGCGCGCATCATCGAGCAGGCGGCGGCCTCGGGCCCCGACGGGATCATCACCACGCTGGCCGACCCGAGCGTCCTCAGCGGCCCGATCCAGGCCGCCGTCGACAGCGGCATGGACGTCATCATCATCAACTCCGGCACGCCCGAGCAGGCGCGCGAGGTGGGTGCGCTGATGTATGTGGGCCAGCCCGAATACGACGCGGGCTACGCCGCGGGCCTGCGCGCCGCAGGTGACGGTGTGGGCAGCTTCCTGTGCGTGAACCACTACATCTCCTCGCCCTCCTCGACCGAGCGCTGCCAGGGCTTCGCGGACGGTCTGGGCGTGGAACTCGGCAACCAGATGATCGACAGCGGGCAGGACCCCGCCGAGATCCAGAACCGCGTGATGGCCTACCTCAACGCCAACCCCGACACCGACGCGGTGTTGACGCTGGGCCCGACCTCGGCCGATCCGACGATCCTCGCGCTCGAGCAGATGGGCCTCGCGGGCGACATCTACTTCGGCACGTTCGACCTCGGCGAGAACATCGTGCAGGCGATCCGCGACGGCGTCATCCAGTGGGGCATCGACCAGCAGCCCTACCTCCAGGCCTACCTGCCGGTCGTCGTCCTGACCAACTACCACCGCTTCGGCGTCCTGCCGGGCAACAACATCAACTCGGGCCCCGGTTTCGTCACCGCCGACGGCCTCGAGATGGTGGAGCAGTTCGCGGGCGAGTACCGCTGAGCCATTCCGGGCGGGCGCCGTACCGCGCCCGCCCGATCCGGCATCCGGCAGCTTCGGGGGAGGGAGAAGCCATGTCCGACACGGGACAGGGAGCGGTGGGCGCTCCGGGCAAGGACGAGCGCGTCAGGGAAATCTCGGGGCTGAGGAAGGCGCTGATCCGGCCCGAGCTCGGCGCCATCGTGGGCACCATCGCCGTCTTCGCCTTCTTCATCGCCTTCGCGGGCAACAGCGGCATGTTCAACGCCCAGGGGGTGCTGAACTGGTCCACCGTCTCGGCGCAGTTCATGATCATCGCCGTCGGCGCCTGCATGCTGATGATCGCGGGCGAGTTCGACCTCAGCGTCGGCTCCATGATCGGCTTCGCCGGCATGTCGATCGCGATCATGTCCGTGACGCTCGGCTGGCCGGTCTGGGCGTCCATCCTCCTCACCTTCGCGCTCTGCGTGGCCATCGGCGCCGTCAACGGCTGGATCGTGGTGCGCACGGGCCTGCCTTCCTTCATCGTGACGCTCGCCTTCCTGTTCATCCTGCGCGGCTTCACCATCTTCTTCCCGCAGCTCATCGAGCGGCAGACGATCATCGGCGGCATCGACCGCGCGGCCGAGGGCGATTGGCTCGCGCCGCTCTTCGGGGGCAAGATCCTCGGCTTCGTCTTCGACTGGCTGGCCTCCATCGGCGTCATCGACGTGTTCGAGCGCGGCACGCGGGCGGGCGAGCCCATCGTCGACGGCATTCCCATGCTGATCGTCTGGGCGCTGGCGCTGGTCGCCATCGCCCACGTGATCCTGACGCGCACGCAGTTCGGCAACTGGATCTTCGCGGCGGGGGGCGACGCGCAGGCGGCGCGCTACGTGGGTGTGCCGGTGAACCGGGTGAAGATCCTGATGTTCATGTTCACGGCCTTCTGCGCCTGCGTCTTCGCGACATGCCAGGTGATGGAGTTCGGCTCGGCCGGCGCCGACCGGGGCCTCCTCAAGGAATTCGAGGCGATCATCGCGGTGGTCATCGGCGGCGCACTCCTGACCGGGGGCTACGGCTCGGTCATCGGGGCGGCGCTCGGCGCGCTGATCTTCGGCGTGGTGCAGCAGGGCCTGTTCTTCGCGGGGGTCGAGAGCAGCCTCTTCCGGGTGTTCCTCGGCGTCATCCTGCTCTTCGCGGTGATCCTCAACACCTACATCCGCCGCATCATCACGGGGGAACGCTGATGTCGAGCTTCGATCACGCCCCCATCGTCGAGATGCGCAACATCGAGAAGCACTTCGGTCCGGTCATCGCGCTGAACGGGGTCAGCTTCGACGTGCGGCCGGGCGAGTGCCACTGCCTTCTCGGCGACAACGGCGCGGGCAAGTCCACCTTCATCAAGACCATGTCGGGCGTGCACAAGCCGACCTCGGGCGAGATCCTGTTCGAGGGGCGGCCGATGTCCTTCGACAGCCCGCGCGACGCGATGGAGGCGGGGATCGCGACCGTCTACCAGGACCTCGCCATGATCCCGCTGATGAGCGTGACGCGGAACTTCTGGATGGGCCGCGAGCCGGTCCGGCGGGTGGGGCCCTTCAAGTTCATGGACTTCCGCCACGCCAACGAGGTGACGATGGAGGAGATGCGCAAGATGGGCATCAACCTCCGCTCGCCCGACCAGGCGGTGGGCACGCTGTCCGGGGGCGAGCGGCAGACCGTCGCCATCGCGCGGGCGGTGCATTTCGGGGCCAAGGTGCTGATCCTCGACGAGCCGACCTCGGCGCTCGGCGTGCGGCAGACGGCGAACGTGCTTTCCACCATCGACAAGGTGCGCAAGAAGGGGATCGGCGTCGTCTTCATCACCCACAACGTGCGCCATGCGCTGGCGGTGGGCGACCGCTTCACCGTCCTGAACCGGGGCCGGACGCTCGGCACGGCGCAGCGGGGCCAGATCACGCCGGAGGAGTTGCAGGACATGATGGCCGGCGGACAGGAGATGGTGGCGCTCGAGGATTCGCTCGGGGGCACGGTCTGAGATGGCGGACCTGCTGCGGCGGCCGACGGGGACCACGGGCCGGGTCCACGCGCTGACGCCCGAGGCGGCGGGCTGGGCCCATGTGGGCTTCGAGCTCTGGCGGCTCGCGCCGGGCGAGGCCGCGTCCGGGCGCCTGGCGGGGCGCGAGGCGATCCTCGTCCTCGTGGAGGGGCGCGCCCGGCTGACGGCGGCGGGCGAGAATTTCGGCGAGATGGGCGGGCGCCTCGACGTGTTCGAGCGCACGCCGCCCCATTGCCTCTACGTGCCGCCCGGCAGCGACTGGGAGGCGGTGGCGACGACCGCCTGCACGCTCGCCGTCTGCACCGCGCCCTCGCCCGGCGGGCGGCCTGCGCAGCGGCTCGGCCCCGAGGGCATCGTGCTGGAGGAGCGGGGCAGGGGCACCAACACCCGCTACATCAACAACATCGCGATGGAGGGCCGCGACGTCGCCGACAGCCTTCTCGTGACCGAGGTGTTCACGCCCGCGGGGCACTGGTCCTCCTACCCGCCGCACCGGCATGACGAGGACGATTTCCCGAACATCACGTATCTCGAGGAGACCTACTATCACCGCCTGTCCCCGCGCGACGGGTTCGGCGTGCAGCGGGTCTTCACCGAGGACGGCAGCCTCGACGAGACCATGGCCGTCTCCGACCACGACCTCGTCCTCGTGCCGAAGGGGCACCATCCCTGCGCCGCGCCCCATGGGATCGAGATGT
>NZ_JBQLZP010000179.1:0-9251 GCF_052168335.1 Roseicyclus sp.
CGAGCTCGCCGCCGCCACCGCCGAGCAGTCCGTCCTCTCCCGCCGCCAGGCCGAGGCGCAGGCCGAGGCGCGCCTCGCCGATGCGGGCACCGCGCTCGAACGCGCGCGGATCGGACTGGCCGAGGCCGAGCGTGCGCGCGCCGAGACGGAGCTGACCGCGGCCTTCGACGGCATCCTGTCGGAGGTCGACGCCGCCGAGGGGCGGCTCGTCTCCCGCAACGAGCGATTGGCGCGCCTGATCGACGGCGACGCGCTGGAGGTGGCCTTCCGCATATCCTCGGCGCAATACGCGCAGCTGCTCTCCGAGGACGGCCGCCTGCCCGCGGCGCCGGTGCGCGTCGTGCTCGACGTCTTCGGCCTCGACCTTTCGGCCGAGGCGGTGCTGACGCGCGAGGCGGGCGCGGTGGCCGAGGGCCAGTCCGGCCGCCTCCTCTTCGCGCGGATCGACGCGGCGCGGGGGCTTCAGGCGGGCGACTTCGTCCGCGTCGAGGTGGAGGAGCCGCCGCTCGCCGGCGTCGCCCGCCTGCCTGCGACGGCGCTCGGCTCCGACGGGCGGCTTCTCGTCCTCGGCGAGGAGGGGCGGCTGGAGGCGGCGGAGGCCACCCTTCTCCGGCGGCAGGGCGACGACATTCTCGTGAGCGTTCCGGCCGAACTGGCGGGCCGCGAGGTCGTCGTGGCGCGCACGCCCGTCCTCGGCGAGGGCATCCGCGTGAACCCCTTCCGCCGCGATGGCGCGGAGGAGCCGCAGGCCGAGGCCACCATCCCGCTCGACCCCGAGCGGCGCGCGCGCCTGATCGCCTTCGTGGAGACCAACAGCTTCATCCCCGAGGACGTCCGCAGCCGCATGATCGAGCAGCTTAACGCCCCCGAGGTCCCGGCGCAGATGGTCGCCCGGATCGAGGCACGGATGGGAAGCTGAGCCCGTGATCCGCCCGCTTCCCCCGCGCGCCGCAGGCATCCTCGGCTATTTCACGCGCCACAGGACGGCGGCGAATCTCCTGCTCGTCCTGATGGTCGCGGCAGGCCTCGC
This sequence comes from Roseicyclus sp., assembly GCF_052168335.1. Taxonomy (GTDB): domain Bacteria; phylum Pseudomonadota; class Alphaproteobacteria; order Rhodobacterales; family Rhodobacteraceae; genus Roseibacterium. Next base: position 1,031 of record NZ_JBQLZP010000179.1, read on the forward strand.
GGCGATCCCGCAGATGCGCGCGCAGTTCTTCCCGGACGTGATCTCGGACGAGATAAGCCTCTCCGTCACCTGGGAGGGTGCGGGGGCGGAGGACGTGGACGCCGGCATCGTCGCCGTGCTCGAGCCCGTGCTGATCGCCGTCCCCGGCGTCGCCGCCACCTCCGCCACCAGCCGCGAGGGGCGCGCCTCGATCGAGCTCGAGTTCGAGCCGGGGTGGGACATGGCGCGCGCCGCCGACGAGGTCGAGGCGGCGGTGAACAACGTCACCGGCCTGCCCGACGGCGCGGAGGAGCCGACCGTGCGCCGCGGCGCCTGGTGGGACCGCGTCACGGATGTCGTCATCACCGGACCCGTCGCGCCCGAGCAGCTCGGCCGCTTCGCCGACGAGTTCGTCGCCCGCCTGTTCGACGCGGGCGTCACGCGCGCCACGATCCAGGGCGTCGCGGCCCCCGAGATCGTGGTCGAGGTGCCCTCCGCCTCGCTTCTGCGTCACGACATCAGCATGGCCGAGATCGCCGAGGTGATCGCCGCAGCCGCCGACACCTCGCCCGCCGGAGATCTCGACGCGGCGGGCGCGCGCGTGCGCACGGGATCGGCCACGCGGGACGCCGAGGGCATCGCGGCCCTCACGCTCCGCACCAACGCGGACGGCTCGGCCCTGACCATCGGCGACGTGGCGCGGATCGAGGTCGGCGGCGCGGACAGGGAGCGCGCCTATCTGGTCGGCGAAAACCCCGCCATCGCGATCCGCGTCGACCGCTCCGAGGACGGCGACGCCATCGCGATCCAGGCCACCGTGGAGGAGATCGCGGCGGAGCTGGAGGCGACGCTGCCCGCGGGCACCTCGATCGACCTCATCCGCACGCGGGCCGAGGCGATCTCGGGGCGGCTCGACATCCTGCTCGACAACGCGCTGCTCGGGCTCGGCCTCGTCGTCGCGCTCCTGTTCCTGTTCCTGAACGCGCGCACCGCGTTCTGGGTGGCGGCGGGCATCCCGGTGGCGCTGACGGCGGCCATCGCGCTCATGTGGGCGGCGGGGCTGACGATCAACATGATCTCGCTCTTCGCGCTCATCATCACGCTCGGGATCGTCGTGGACGACGCCATCGTGGTCGGCGAGCACGCGGACTGGCGGGCGCGGAGCCTCGGCGAGGACCCCGTCACCGCCGCCGAGAACGCCGCCCGACGCATGGCCGCGCCGGTCTTCTCCGCGACGCTGACGACGATCCTCGCCTTCGCGGGCCTCGTCGCCGTCGGCGGGCAGTTCGGCTCGCTCATCGCCGACATTCCCTTCACGGTGATCGTGGTGCTGATCGCGAGCCTCGTGGAGTGCTTCCTGATCCTGCCGAACCACATGGCGCATGCGCTGGCCCACTCCGCAAAGGAACACTGGTATGACATGCCCTCGCGCGTCGTGAACCGGGGCTTCGAGGCGGTGCGCGAACGCGTCTTCCGCCCGCTGATGGGGTGGGTCGTCCTCGCACGCTACCCGGTGCTGGCCGCGGTGATCCTCGTGCTCTCCACGCAGGTCGCCCTCTTCCTGCGCGGCGACGTGACCTGGCGCTTCTTCAACGCGCCCGAACTCAGCTCGGTCTCCGGCAACTTCGCGATGCTCGACGGCGCCTCGCGCGAGGACAGTCTCGAGATGGTGCGCGAGATGCAGCGCGCGGTCGACGCCGTGGCGGCCCGCCTCGAGGCCGAGCATGGGACGAACCCCGTCGCCTACGTCCTGGCCGAGATCGGCGGCAACACCGGGGGCCTCGCCGGGGCCGAGGACAAGGACGCGGACCTCGTCGGCTCGATCTCGGTCGAACTGATCGACGCGGACCTCCGCCCCTATTCCTCCTTCAGCTTCGTGGCGGCGTTGCAGGAGGAGGTTCGCAACCTGCCCATGACCGAGACGGTCAGCTTCCGCGGCTGGCGCGGCGGGCCGGGCGGGGCCGCGATCGACGTGCAGATCTACGGCGCCGACACGGCGACGCTGAAGGCGGCGGCCGAAGCGGTGCAGACGGCGCTTGCCGTCCACCCCGAGGTTTCGGCGCTCGAGGATTCCATGGCCTACGACCGCGAGGAGCTGAGCCTCGAACTGACCGCGCAGGGCGAGGCGCTGGGCTTCTCCATCGATGCGCTCGGCCGGGTCCTGCGCGATCGTCTCGGCGGGATCGAGGCCGCGACCTTCCCCGACGGTCCGCGCACCGCCGCGATCCGCGTCGAACTGCCCGAGGGCGAGCTGACCGCCGACTTCCTCGACCGCACCCTCCTCCGGGCGGAGGGCGGGCAGTACGTGCCGCTCGCCGACATCGTCACCGTCACGGCGCGGCAGGGCTTTTCCACCATCGACCGCGAGAACGGCATCCGCCTGATCTCGGTCACGGGCGACCTGTCCGAGGACGACCCCGCCCGCGCCGAGGCGATCATGGAGGAGCTGCGCGAGACGATTCTCCCCGGCATCGAGGCCGATTTCGGCGTGGCGACGCAGCTTGCGGGCCTGGCCGAGCAGGAGCGGGAATTCCTCGGCGACGCGCTGACGGGCTTCCTTCTCTGCATCCTCGGGATCTACCTGGTCCTCGCCTGGATCTTCGCGAGCTGGACGCGGCCCCTCGTCGTCATGGCGGTCATCCCCTTCGGCCTCGTCGGCGCGATCTGGGGCCACTGGCTCTGGGACGTGCCGATGTCGATGTTCACTGTGGTGGGCCTGATCGGGATGACGGGGATCATCATCAACGACTCCATCGTGCTGGTGACGACGGTGGACGAATACGCCGAGAAGCGCGGCCTGATCCCCGCCATCGTCGACGGCGCCTGCGACCGCCTGCGCCCCGTTCTCCTGACGACGCTGACGACGGTGCTGGGTCTCGCGCCGCTGCTCTACGAGGGGTCGGCGGATGCGCAGTTCCTCAAGCCCACGGTCATCACGCTGGTCTACGGGCTCGGCTTCGGGATGGTGATCGTGCTGCTTGTGGTGCCCGCGATCCTCGCCATGCAGCAGGACATGGGCCAGCAGGTGCGGGCTCTGCGCCGGGGCCTCCGGGCCGCAGGCCGCGCTCGGGAGCTGACGATTTCGCTGGCGGGATTGTTGGCGCTCGTGGCCGTCGCCTTCTCGGCGACGCTCGGGTCGCAGATCGTCACCGGCCGCATGGCGGGGCCGCTCGGCGCCATCGGCGAGGGCTCGGCAGCCGCCGCGTTCGGCCTGTTCCTCGGGATCGTGGGCGCGCTCTGCCTCGTCGCCTGGGGGATCGCCGCGGGCCTCGCCGCGCGGCGCAGCGCCTGAGACCTCAGCCCCGGCAGCCGTCGAGTTCCACCGCCATCCGCGTTCCGATCACCGTCACCCGGAGGTCGCTCCGGTTCAGTGCGAAGGGCCCGTGATCGGGCGGCACCACGTCGGCGACGGCGGTGATCGTGCCGCCCTCGCGCCGCGTCGCCGCCTCGGACACCCAGATCTGCGGATCGCGATGCTCGAGCACCAGCGTCTCGTCGGCGCCGGTGCCGGGCACCTCCGCCGTGACCGTCACGCGCAGCCCGTCCGAGATCGGCTCGACCGAGCAGCGCACGTCGCCCGCGCCTGCCTCGGTCGCGGTCAGCGGCCGGTCCGACAGCGCGAGGCCGATGGCGCCGTCGCGGTCGGTGTCGGGCAGGAGGTCAGATCCGAGATCCAGCGCCACGGGCACGCAGACGTCGAGGCACACGCCGAGCTCGAGCCGCCCGTCGATCCGGTGTGTGCCGCCACCTTCGAGGGCGAACTCCACGGGCAGGATCACCTCGTCGCTGTAGCCGATGGAGCGCATGCCGTTGGTGTGGAAGACCTCGGGACGGGGCCAGTGGATCGCCATGCCGTCGATGCCCTCGGCGGAATGCAGCCGCAGGATCGTCGGCACGCCGCCTTCGCCGGGCGCGCGCCAGTAGGTCTTCCATCCCGGGGCGAGCGAGATGCGGATGCCGGCCATGTGGTTGCCGTTTTCCATCCGCCACCCTTCGAGGAGCGTGACCTGCACCACCTGGTCGACGTTGCGCCCGTCGAACTGCGCCGCGGCGGGCGCCGGGACGAGGAGGGCGGCAAGTGCAGCGAAACCGAGCGTGGACAGGCGGTTGGTCATGATCGGGAAGTAGGCAGCGTCACCTGAAATGAAAAGTCACGTTTCGGCGACGGGCGGGCGGGTTGATTGGAATCCGCAACACCCCCATGCTCGGGGGATGCAGACGCCCTCCGCCCCCGCAGACCTCACAGGGAAGCTCCTGATCGCGATGCCCGGAATGGGCGACCCGCGATTCGCGAGCGCCGTCGTCTTTCTCTGCGCGCATTCGCCGGAGGGGGCGATGGGCCTCATCGTCAACAAGCGCATGGACGAGGTGACGTTCTCCGAGATGCTCGAGCAGCTCGAGATCGCGAGCCCCGGCGCCGTGCGGGACGTGCCCGTCTGCTACGGCGGGCCGGTCGAGCCGCGGCGGGGCTTCGTCCTGCATTCCTCGGACTACCGGCCGCGCGGCGAGGAGGGTCTCACCGTCGACGGGCGCTTCTCGATGACCGCGACGCTCGACATTCTCGAGGACATCGCCAATGGCCGCGGGCCGAAGCAGGCGCTCCTCGCCCTCGGCTATGCCGGCTGGGGTCCGGGCCAGCTCGAGGCCGAGATCGCGCAGAACGGCTGGCTCACGGCCGAGGCCTCGCCCGATCTCGTCTTCGGGCACCGGATGGAGGGCAAGTGGGAGGCGGCGCTGAAGTCGCTCGGCATCCATCCCCTGATGCTCTCGTCCGAGGCGGGCCACGCCTGAGGCTCAGCTCTCCGGGACGGCGGCACGGCGCAGCCGGTCGTTGATCGCGCGCCCGAGGCCGGTCTCGGGCACCTCCGCCACGCGGATCGCGCGCGCGCCCCTCGCACGCGCCAGCGCGTCGGCGTCGTGCAGGACGGAGAAGAGGCGCGCCGCCGCCTCCGTCAGGTCGCCCGTCGCAGAGAGCGTCAGGTCGGCGGCGCCCGGCCCGAAGCCGACGCTCACCTCGTCCTTGCGGGCCGGACCGCCGAGGATCAGCGGCACGCCCGGCGCGTAGTGCCGCTCCATCTGGCCCGGCGCCTCGATCCGGCCGGGCGTCAGGTCCGCCGTCAGCGGCCCCGCGACGGCCTCCACCGCCTCGCGCGGGAGGCCGCCCTCGCGCAGGAGGCGGGTGCCGGAGGGGCCGGGGGCGAGGATGGTGGATTCGACGCCCACCGCGCAGGGGCCCGCGTCGAGGATCGCGTCCACCGCGCCGCCGAGCCCGTCCGCCACGTGCCCCGCCGTCGTCGCGCTGATCCGACCCGAAAGATTGGCCGAGGGCGCCGCGACCGGACGCCCGAGGCCGCGCAGCACCGCCTGCATCACCGGATGCGCCGGCACGCGGAGCGCAACCGTGGGCAATCCGGCGGAGACGAGGGGCGCGATGCCCGACCCCGCCCGCAGCGGCAGCACGAGCGTGAGCGCCCCCGGCCAGAAGGCTTCGGCCAGCGCCTCCGCCGGGCCGGTCATCTCCGCGATCTCGCGCGCGGCCGCGAGGTCCGGCACGTGCACGATCAGCGGGTTGAACGCGGGCCGCCCCTTGGCCGCGAAGATCCGCGCCACCGCCCGCCCGTCCGTGGCGTCCGCCGCGAGGCCGTAGACCGTCTCCGTCGGCACCGCCACGAGCCCGCCCGCGCCGAGGATCGCGACGGCGCGCGCGATGCCTTCCGCATCGGCCTTCAGGAGCTCTGGACTTGACGCGGACATCCGTGACGTAACGTTGGAGTTGATCGGACCCCGTCCGGGGCCATACCTCGGCCCTGCGACAGGAATTTCCGGTTGCAGGCCCGTTGCGATAGCGCGAATTGCCCGCGCCTGCAAACATGGGGGCCAGCGCCGCAGACAGGCAAACGGACAAGGGAGGTTGTCATGCCGTATCGCGCCCCGGTCTCCGAGATCCTCTTCTGCCTCGACAAGGTCGTGGGCTTCGACCGCGTGCAGGCCACCGGGCGCTTCGCCGAGGCGACGCCCGAGACGGTCGCCGCCATGCTGACCGAGGCGGGCCGCATCTGCGAGGAGGTGCTGGCGCCCCTGAACCGCGCGGGCGACCTGCATCCCGCGCGGCTCGAGAACGGGATCGTGCGCACCTCGCCCGGCTTCGCAGGGGGCTGGCGCGCCATCGCGGAGGCGGGTTTCGTCGCGCTCGCCGCCGACCCCCAGCACGGGGGCCTCGGAATGCCCATGGCCGTCACGAGCTCGGTCAACGAGATGATCGCCTCGGCCTGCCTCGCGCTGCAACTCGCGCCGCTGATGAGCCAGGGACAGATCGAGGCGCTGGAGCATCACGCGAGCGAGGAGCTGAAGGCGACCTACCTGCCGAGGCTCGTTTCGGGCGACTGGAACGCCACGATGAACCTGACCGAGCCTCAGGCGGGTTCCGACGTCGGCGCGCTCCGCACCCGGGCCGAGCCCAGGGGCGACGGGACCTACGCGATCAGCGGGCAGAAGATCTACATCTCCTGGGGCGACAACGACTTCACCGAGAACACCGTTCACCTCGTCCTCGCGCGGCTGCCGGACGCGCCCGCCGGAACCAAGGGCATCAGCCTCTTCCTCGTGCCCAAGCGCTTGCCGGATGCGCGCGGCGCGGCGGGCGTCGCCAATGCGCTGCGCGTCGTCTCGCTCGAGCACAAGCTGGGCCTCCACGGCAGCCCGACCTGCGTGATGGAATACGACGGCGCGACCGGCTGGCTCGTGGGGCGCGAGGGGGGCGGCATGGCCGCCATGTTCACCATGATGAACAACGCCCGCCTCGGGGTCGGCGTCCACGCGCTCGGCGCGGGCGAGGCGGCGTATCAGCACGCGCTCGCCTATGCCGCCGACCGGGTGCAGGGGCGGCCGCTGGTCGAGGGCGGGACGGGCACGATCCTCGACCACGCCGACGTGCGGCGGATGCTCACCGGAATGCGGGCCGAGCTTTTCGCCGCGCGCGCCATGTCGCTGGACCTCGCCGTGTCGATCGACATGGCGACGGCGACGGGCGAGGCGGCGTGGAAGGCGCGCGCCGCGTTCCTCACGCCCATCGTCAAGACCTACGGCTCCGAGACAGGGATCGCGGTGGCCGATACCGGCATCCAGGTCCACGGCGGCATGGGCTTCATCGAGGAGACCGGGGCCGCGCAATACGCCCGCGACGTGCGCGTCTCGGCGATCTACGAGGGCACGACCGGCATCCAGGGCATGGACCTCGTCGGCCGCAAGCTCTCGGACGGGGGCGAGGCCGCCTTCGCGCTGATCGACGAGGTGGCGGCGACGGCGCGCGAGGCGGGCAGCGACGCGCTCGCCGACACGGCGGAGGCACTGCGCGCAGCGACGGCGCGGATGCTCGCCCTCGATCTCAACGACCGGCTGGCGGGCTCCGTCCCCTATGCCCGCGCCTTCGCGCTGACGCTCGGCGGGCACTACCACCTCCGCGCCGCGATGGCCGAGCCGGGCGGCGCCCGCGCGCGGCTCGCCGAGAGCTTCCTCGCGCGGCAGATGGCCGCCGTCCCCGGCCTCCTCGCGCAGGCGACGGCGGGCGCGGGCGACCTCTACGCCCTCTCGCCCGACGATCTCGCGGCGTGATCGTCTACCCGCACGAGACCCACCCCGAGCCCGGGGCGGCGGTCGAGGTGGCCGAGGATATCCTCTGGCTGCGGCTGCCGCTGCCCATGGCGCTCGACCACGTCAACGTCTACGCGCTGCGCGACCCGGATGGCTGGACCATCGTGGACACCGGCCTCGACGCTCGCCGCTGCCGCGAGGCGTGGGAGGCGGCGCTGTCGGGGGCGGTGAAGGGCGCGCCCGTCGTCCGGGTCCTCGTCACCCACCACCACCCCGACCACATCGGCCTCGCCGGCTGGTTCCAGGCGCGGGGGGCCGAGCTTCTGACGACGCGCACGGCCTGGCTGTTCGCGCGGATGCTGACGCTCGACGTGCAGGACCGCCCGACCCCGGAGCAGGTCGCCTTCTGGCAGGGGGCGGGCATGGCGCCCGGCCTGCTGGAGACGCGGCGGGGCGAACGCCCGTTCAACTTCGCCGACATCGTCGCGCCCATGCCGCTCGGCTTCACGCGGATCGACGAGGGCCAGCGCCTCCGCCTCGGCGGGCGGGACTGGGTCGTGCGCCTCGGCCACGGCCATGCGCCCGACCACGCGACGCTCTGGTGCGAGGACGGCGATCTCGTCCTCGGCGGCGACCAGCTCCTGCCGTCGAT
>NZ_JBQLZP010000180.1:0-6995 GCF_052168335.1 Roseicyclus sp.
GCTATGGCCCGAAGCCGGTCATCGTCTTCAACGTCCTTCTCCTGACGCTGGTGGCCATCGGCGTCGTCTTCGTCAGCCGCGAGAGCGTCTTCGGCATCGCCGTGGGCCCCGGGAGCCGGTTGCCCGACATCGCCTTCTACGTCCTCGGCGCGCTGATCGGGGCGGGCGGCGGCTCGCTCCAGTCGGCGTCGCGCACGATGATGGTGCGTCAGGCGCAGGCCGACCGCATGACCGAGGGCTTCGGCCTCTACGCGCTGGCGGGCAAGGCCACGTCCTTCCTCGCGCCGCTCTCGATCGGGATCGTGACGCAGGTGACGGGCAGCCAGCAGCTTGGGGTGACGCCGCTCGTGGTGCTCTTCGCCATCGGGCTCGTCCTCATGGCCTGGGTCGATCCCGAGGGGCGCAGGACCTCCGCCGCCCCCGCCGGAGCGCCCGCATGAGGCGCGTGGGCACGATCCTCGCCGCCGCCCTGACGCTCGCCGCCTGCGTGAGCAGCGCGGAGGGCCCGCCGCTCGACCCCACGATCTCGGGGATGCAGGCGCGCGAGTTCTTCGGGACCGAGCAACGGGGCTCCCCCCACGAGCCCGAAGTCATCGGCTTCTACGCCAACGGCTGTCTCGCGGGGGCGCAGGCGCTGCCCGAGAGCGGCCCGACCTGGCAGGCGATGCGGCTGTCGCGCAACCGCTACTGGGGGCATCCCGAGCTCATCGACTACGTCACCGGCCTCAGCCGGCAGGTGGCGCAGAGCACATCCTGGAACGGCCTCTATGTCGGCGACCTCAGCCAGCCGCGCGGCGGCCCGATGACCTCCGGGCACCAGAGCCACCAGTCGGGCCTCGACGTCGATATCTGGATGCTGCCCGCCCGCGACCTGAACCTCAGCACCGAGGCGCGCGAGAGCATCAGCTCGATCTCCGTCCGCTCGCAGGGCGGGGCCTGGATCAACGAGAACTGGAGCGCGGATCACGCAAGCGTCCTGCGCCTCGCCGCCTCCGATCCGCGGGTCGAGCGCATCTTCGTCACCACCGGCGTCAAGGTCTGGCTCTGCCGGAACGAGACCGGCGACCGGAGCTGGCTGAACCGCATCCGCCCCGCCGAGGGGCACCACTACCATTTCCACGTGCGGCTTGCCTGTCCTGCCGGGTCGCGCGACTGCGAAGAGCAGGAGCCGCCGGAACCCGGCGACGGCTGCGCCGAGGCAGAAGCCCGCGCCGAAGCCATCCTGAACCCGCCGCCGCCGCAATCCGACGACGGCGTCCGTCCCCCACCCGGTCCGCCCCGCGGTATCGCCGTGACGATGGCGCAGATGCCGCGCCAGTGCCTCGCGCTGCTCAGCGGACCCCCGTGAGCCGAATCCGAATGAAACTTCGTCTTGCCGTCTGCGGCCTCCTTGCCGCTGCCTCCCTCATGCCCGCGCCGGTGATGGCGTCGGGCCTACAGCTTCTGACCGACGTGGCCCTCACGGTGCCGGGAAATCCCGCGTTCGGCGGTCTCTCCGCCATCGAGATCGGCCCCGGCGGACGCTCCGCCGTAATCGTCTCGGACCGCGGCACGCTGTTCGAGGTCGCGCTGACCCGCGAGGCGGGCCGCGTGACCGCCATGGGCCTGACCGGCGCCGCCACGCTCACCGACGCGGCCGGCCTCGCCGCGGCACGGCCCGAGCAGATGGATGCCGAGGGTCTCGCGCGCCTGCCGGACGGGCGCCTCGCCATCTCGTTCGAGGGGCACATGCGCATCGCGATCCACGGCCGCGACGGGCGCGAGCGGCAGCGCATCGCGCCGCCGCCCGGCTCCGGCGCGCTGCCGGGCAACGGCGCCTACGAAGGCCTCGCGGCCGACCGACACGGCAGCCTCTACACCCTGGCCGAGCAGGCGCCGGGGCGCGGGCCGACGCCGCTCCATCGCTACGCCAACGGCAGGTGGGAGCACTTCGCGAACATCCCGCGCGTCGTCGCCCATCATCCCGTCGGCCTCGACTTCGACGACCGGGGGCGGCTCTACGTGCTGGAGCGGCGCTTCACGCTCGGCGGTTTCTCCTCGCGGATCACGCGCTACACGGTGACGGCGGATGGCCTGCGGCAGCGCGAACTGCTGCTCGAGACGCAGGTGGGTCTCCACGGCAACCTCGAGGGGCTGAGCCTCTGGCGGAACGCGGACGGCACGCTGATCGCCTCGGCCGTCGCGGACAACAACTTCCGCCAGCCCACCGCGACACGCCTCGTGGAATACGCGGTCCCGGACTGAGGGCTCAGCGTCCGGGGATGTCGTCGCGCTTGCCGGTATAGTCCCAGCCGTCGATCACCTCGAGCGCCGCGTCCGCCGTCTCGACGAAACGGAAGAGCTGCAGGTCCTCGGGCGCGATGGTCCCGGCCTCGGCCAGAGCCTCCCAGTTGATGACGTCGCGCCAGAAGGGCTCGCCGAAGAGTAGGACGGGAACCCGCTCCATCCGGCCGGTCTGGATCAGCGTCAGGCTCTCGAACAGTTCGTCGAGCGTGCCGAACCCGCCGGGAAAGACCGCGATGGCCCGCGCACGCAGCAGGAAGTGCATCTTGCGGATGCCGAAGTAGTGGAAGTTGAAGCACAGCTCCGGCGTCACGTAGGCGTTCGGCACCTGCTCGTGCGGGAGCACGATGTTGAGCCCGATGGAGCATCCGCCCGCATCCGCCGCGCCGCGGTTCCCCGCCTCCATCACGCCCGGTCCGCCACCGGTGACGATGACGTTCTCCTTGCAGCCCGTGGCCACCGACCGCTCGGTGATGATGCGGGCGAAGCGCCGCGCCTCCTCGTAGTAGGGGCTCATGTCGGCGAGCTTGCCGCGCCGCGCGCCCTCGCGCGCCTCGGGGCTGGGGATGCGGGCGCCGCCGAAGAGGACGATCGTGGACACGATGCCCCGCGCGTCGAGCTCGAGCTGCGGCTTCAGAAGCTCGAGTTGCAGCCGCACGGGCCGCAGTTCCTCGCGCAGCAGGAAGTCGGGGTCGTCGAAGGCGAGCCTGTAGGCGGGCGAGCGCGCCTGGGGCGTGTCGCGGACGTGCCGCGTGCTCTCGCGGTCGTCCTCGGCGTGCCGGAATGGCCCGTGGCGCGGATCGTCCTTCATGTCCTGTCCTTCTTCTTGCGCGACACCATGGACCTAGCCCGGCAGGGCCCGGATTGCCAGCACGGTACGCGGCGGCTATGAGGCCGCGACACCAACTGAGCAGACGCAAGGGGAGCCCATGTCGACCGCAGGACTCGAGACCGCCATCGAAGCCGCCTGGGAGGCGCGCGACACGATCACCCCGCAGACGAAGGGCGAAACGCGCGACGCGATCGAGGCGACGCTCCACGCGCTCGACCAGGGGCAGCTCCGCGTGGCCGACCGCGGCGCGGACGGCACCTGGCACGTCAACCAGTGGGCCAAGAAGGCGGTCCTCCTCGGCTTCCGCCTCCAGGACATGGGCGTGCAGACGGGCGGCCCGCAGGGCGGCACCTGGTGGGACAAGGTGGACAGCAAGTTCGCCCACTGGGGCGAGGCCCAGTGGAAGGCCGCGGGCTTCCGCGCGGTGCCGAACTGTGTCGTCCGCCGCTCGGCCCACATCGCGAAGGGCGTCGTGCTGATGCCCTGCTTCGTGAACCTCGGCGCCTACGTGGACGAGGGCACGATGGTCGACACCTGGGCGACCGTCGGCTCCTGCGCGCAGATCGGGAAGAACGTGCACCTCTCGGGCGGCGTCGGGATCGGCGGCGTGCTCGAGCCGATGCAGGCGGGCCCCACGATCATCGAGGACAACTGCTTCATCGGCGCCCGCTCCGAGGTGGTCGAGGGCGTGATCGTGCGCGAGGGCTCGGTCCTCGGGATGGGGGTCTTCATCGGCCAATCCACCAAGATCGTCGACCGCGAGACCGGCGAGGTGATGTACGGCGAGGTTCCGGCGGGCTCGGTCGTGGTGGCGGGCTCCATGCCGTCGAAGAACGGCGTGAACCTCTACTGCGCCGTCATCGTGAAGCGCGTGGACGAGAAGACGCGCTCGAAGACCTCGATCAACGAGCTCTTGCGCGACTGAACCCCGGGCTTTCCCCGCGCGTTGCCGGCTGGCATGGTGGCGGCGCGCGGAAGAAGGAGAACGCGATGCAGGGTGTAGGCTGGTTCCTCGCGATCATCGTCGGCGGTTTCGCCGGATGGATCGCCGAGAAGCTGATGAAGGCCGACCACGGCCTCCTGAAGAACATCATTCTCGGCATCCTCGGCGCGCTGATCGGCAACTTCATCCTCGAGGCGCTGAACATCGCGCCGCCGGTCGGTCTGCCCGGCCAGCTCATCGTCGCGGTGGCGGGCGCCTCGCTCCTGATCTGGATCGGCCGCGCGTTCCGCCGCAGGTGAGCGCGGTCCGCGTCACGCGCTATGCCGCGGGGGCGCTCCGCGCGGTGGCGGTGCCCCGCCTCCGGATCGCCGTCCTCGCGGATTTTCATGCCGCGACGCCGGTGATGGACGCGCGCCGCATCGCGCGGATCGTGACGCAGGCCAACGCCCTCGGCGCCGACCTGATGCTGCTCCTCGGCGACTATGCAGGCCACATCTTCGGGTGCACCTGCCTCGCCCCCGAGGCCGTCGCGACGGAGCTTGCGCGCCTCGAGGCTCAGCTCGGCGTCTGGTCGGTCTTCGGCAACCACGACTGGAAGAACGACAGGACCCCGCGCGAGGGCGAGGCGCTGCCCACGATCTGGCACCGCGCCTTCGCCGAGGCGGGGATCGCCACGCTCAGCAACGAGGTCCGCACGCTCGAGGCGGGCGGCGTGCCCTTCCGTCTCGCGGGGCTCGAGTCCCAGCAGGCCTTCAAGTATCAGCGCGGCCGGAAGGACACGGGCGCGCACGACCTGCCCGCCGTGTCCCGCGCGCTCGATCCCTCGGTCTTCACGCTCCTCATGGCGCACGAACCGGACGTGTTTCCCGAGCTTGCCGATCACGTCGACCTCACGATCTCGGGCCACACGCATGGCGGCCAGATCGCGCCCTTCGGTCTGCCGCTGATCGTACCCTCGCGGCACGGGCGGCGCTACGCCTACGGCAGCTTCGTCGAGGGGCCGAAGCGGATGATCGTCTCGGGCGGGCTCGGCATGACGACGATACCCCTCCGTCTCGGACGGCCACCGGAGATCGTGCTGGTCGAGCTCGGCTGACCCCCCGCGCGGCCTTGACAGCCGGGCCGCCGCGCCGCATCCCGCGCGGATGGCGAAGGACCCGAAGACACCGCGCAGACAGGACGTCTACACCCTCGTGGTCGAGGTCGGGCGCAAGGCCGGCGACGGCCTGCCCGACGGCGCGACGGGCGCCGCGCTCCTGTGCTACGCGACCGGTGTGGACGAGGCCGAAGCCGTGCGCGAGACGGTCGCCGTCCTCAAGCAGGCCGACCTCGCACCGCTCGACGTGTCGGGCTACGGCACCCGCGCAGACCGCGAGGCTGCGGGCGAGGAGATCGGCGAGGAGGACGCGGCGCTGATGGAGCGCGCGCTCCGCGAGAACGCGGTGATCGTCGTGCAGATGACGCCGTTCTTCGAGGGCGACGAAGACCCCTAGAGCACGAAGTTCTGCGGCCGCGCCCCCCGCGAAAGGAGCGCGCGCGCCGCCGCCCGGTCGAGAAGCGGCAGGGACGGCACGCAGTCGCGTTCGCCGGGCCGGGCGGAGGCGGGGGCGGTGTCCTCGGCGGCCAGCACCTCGGAGAGGAACGCCGTCTCGACCCGGCAGCGCCAGAGGCGCAGGCAGGCCGGATCGTCGAGCATGACGTGATGGAAGCGCCGCACCGGCCGGCGGCGATCCAGGATCGCGGTACCGCCCGACACGAGGTCGATCGCCCGCACCAGCACCGCCTCGGTGCCCGCCAGATACTCGACATCCGCGCCGTTCCGCATGAGCCGCGTCTCCGGCGTCACGCAGGTATCGGCGGCCAGCCCGAAGAAGGGCGCGCGCAGCAGGACCGGCGCGGCGCGGCCGAGGCAGAGCCGCTCGCGCGTATCGGTCCAGCGCACGACATGTGCCGCGCCGTCATGCCCGAGGACGGACATGCCCGGCACGATGCGCTCGACGGGAACCTCGCCCTCCGGCGTGGCGACCAGCGCGCCGCCCTCAATGCCGGGCAGATCGGTCGGGGGCAGCGCATGGCTCGCCACGGCGGCGACGTTCGCGCAGTCGAGGAAGCCCTGCTCCCGCGGCAGCGCCTCCTCCAGGCGTCCCTCGATGGCGATCCCGGTGCGAATACGCTGGCGCTGTCCGGTGTCGGCGTTCAGCAGGTCGACCACGTCGCTCCGCCCGTACGCGCAGGCCACCATCCGGAACTGGAGCACCTGCCCCGGCGCGATGAAACCGGGCGGCGTGCGGACATCGAGCGCCTCGCCATGGACCACGCGCAGCGCGCCGTCCGGCAACAGCAGGACCGCGATCGCGCGATCCGGGTGCGCCGCGCCCTGCCAGAGGCGCACGGGCCTCCGGCTGCGGCGGGGCATGGCGATCTCGAGCACGAGCGACATCGCGGCGAGCGGCGCGTCCACGGGGCCCGCGTGCTGCGGAAACCCCTCGGCGACACGCGCCGCCCCGTTCTGCCAGATCCCGGCCCAGGCCATCGCCGCCTCAGGTCCCGACGGCCAGGGCGCGCGCCTCGTAGCCCTTCAGCGCGGGCCGCGCGGGCGGGCCGTAGCCCTCGAAGTTCTCCGCGTCGATCCCCGGAAAGAGGGCCAGCACCTCCGCGCGCACGTCATGCTCGAACTCGTTCATCACGCAGGGCCCGGGCAGGAAGCTCTCGGTCTCCAGCCCCTCGGACCAGACGATCTGGTGCCGGTCGAAGAGGAGGTGGAAATACTCCACCTCGCCGCCCTCGGCGATGCGTACGGAGACGCCGTTCACGAGGTCCTTGGCGGCGACCAGAACCTCCTCCTCGCCGAACATCAGCTCGGCCATCCAGTGCCGCAGGAGGATGCGATGCTGCGGCGACACAACCAGCCGCCGGTGGAAACCGAAGGTTCCCGCC
>NZ_JBQLZP010000181.1:0-3861 GCF_052168335.1 Roseicyclus sp.
GGCTCAGGCCGGCACGGCCTTCGGCGCGCGGGGACGCGAGCGGAGGAGGATCAGGAGCATGATCGCCACGTTGACGGCGTTGAAGGCGATGCCGTTGAGGAAGGCCCAGGTGTAGGAGCCGGTCAGGTCGTAGATCCAGCCCGACATCCAGCCGCCGAGCGCCATGCCGACGATGGTGGCCATGATGACGAAGCCGACCCGCGCGCCGGCCTCCCTCGGGGGCAGGTACTCGCGCACGATGATGGCGTAGGAGGGCACGATGCCCCCCTGCGCGAGTCCGAAGATCAGCGACACGACGTAGAGCGGCGCGAGACCCGAGGTGGGCAGGTAGAGGAAGAGCGCGAGCATCTGCAGCGTCGAGCCGATGAGGAGCGTGAGCACCCCGCCCAGCCGGTCGGCGAGCAGCCCCGAGACGAGGCGCGAGACGACGCCCCCCATGAGCATGAGCGAGAGCATCTCGGCGCCCACGGCGGGCCCGTAGCCGAGGTCGACGCAATAGGCGACGATGTGGACCTGCGGCATGGACATGGCCACGCAGCAGCTGACGCCCGCGGTGGCGAGGAGCCAGACGAGGGCCGTGGGCGAGAGGCCCGCGCTCTGCTGGCGGAGGGCGGCGGCGGCGGCGGAGGCGGTCATCGCCTCCTCCGGGAGCGGGCGGCGGAGCGCGAAGGTCAGCGGCAGCATGACGAGGATCGCCGAAGCCGCGATGACGAGATAGGCGGTGCGCCAGCCGGGGCCCGCGAGGATGTCGGCAAGGATCAGCGGCCAGAGCGCGCCCGAGAGGTAGTTGCCCGACGCGATGATCGCGACGGCGATCCCCCGGCGGCGCAGGAACCACTGCGACACGTCGGCGATGAGCGGCCCGAAGCTCGCCGCCGTGCCGAAGCCGATCGCGGCCTGGAGGACCGAGAGCGTCAGGATGTTGGGCGCCATCGCCGCCCCCGCGAAGGACGCCCCGATGAGGAGCGCCGAGGCCGCGAGCACGCGCGCGACGCCGTGGCGGTCGATCCAGCGCCCGATCACCCAGTTGCCGAGCGCGAAGCCCACCATCGTCACCGTGTAGGGCAGCGAGGCGGTGGCGCGGTCGACGCCGAACTCGGCCTCGACCGCCGGCAGGATCACGATGATCGCCCACATGCCCGCGTTGCCCACGAGCGACAGCGCGAGCGACAGCCCGAGGCGGGTCCAGGATGTGCGGCTGTCGAGGACGGACATGGCCGCGACCCTAGGGCGGCCATGCCGGAAACGGAAGGGGCCTCAGGGCGTGAGGTCGAGGGCGGGCACGACCCGCGTGTAGGGCAGGCCCGCCGCGTCGTTCAGCGCCTGCACCTGCGCGGCGCTCTCGCCGTCGAAGAGGCACATGCAGCGCCCGTCCTCGGGGGCGAAGGTGGAGCGGATGTAGGAGATCTCCGCCCCCTCGCCCCGCATCTCCGCCGCCTTCGCGATCGCCGCCTTCTGCGCGCCCGCGAGGTCCTCCATGCTGATGCCCTTCAGATCGCGTTCCACCATGTAGACCGACATCTCCCGTTCTCCTCCACCGGGGTTTCGACCGCCAACATGGTCGCGCGGAATGGCGCCCCGGAGAAATGCAGATCGGTTATCGATCCATTCCTCCCGGTTTGGCGGTTCTGCGGTAGGCTCCTGGTCCGGGGGGAGAATGACGCGAAGGAGGGCGCGCATGGAGATGTCGCAGATCCGCTACGTGCTGGCGGCGGCACGGGCACTGAACTTCACGCGCGCGGCGGAGGAGTGCCACGTCACGCAACCGGCGCTGACCAAGGGGATCAAGGCGCTGGAGACGGAGCTCGGCGCCAACCTGTTCCTGCGCGAGGGGCGGCGCGTGCTGCTGAGCGAGTTCGGCCGCTCGATGCTGCCGCACCTGCGCCAGATCGCGGAGGAGGCGGAGGCGGCGCGCACGCTGGCGCAGAGCTTCCGCCTGCTGGAGAAGGCGCCGCTCCGGCTCGGGGTCCTGTCCACCATCGGGCACATGCGCCTCGCCCGGTTCCTCGCGCGGCTCCAGTCCGGCCATCCGGGGATGGAACTCGCCGTCAGCGAGGGTCCGCTCGACCGGCTGCGCGAGGATCTCGACGCCGGGCGCCTCGATGCGGCGATCCTGAGCGACCTCGGCGGCCTCGGGGACAGCCTGAGGCTGACGCCGCTCTACGAGGAGCGCTACGTCGTCGTCATCCCGCCGCAGCACCGGCTCGGCGGGATGAACGCGGTCACGCTGCACGACCTTTCGGGAGAGAACTACGTCGACCGGCTGTCCTGCGAGATGCGCGAGATGGTGATGCGGGTCTGCGACGGCGCAGGGGTCAGCCTCTACGCCCGCTTCCGCTCGGAGCGCGAGGACTGGGTGCAGGCCATGGTGCTGGCCGGGATCGGCTTCGCCTTCATGCCGGAATACTCGGTCAGCCTGCCGGGCCTGATCCAGCGCCCGCTGGTGCAGCCGGAGGTCGCCCGCAAGGTGGCGCTGGCGACGATGCCGGGCCGCCCCCACGCGCCCGCGACGGCGGCGCTGGTGCGCGCGGCGCAGAGCTTTCCCTGGCCGGGGTGAGGTTCAGACCTCCTCGACCGTCACCACGCCCGGCAGGCTCTTCAGCGCGCCCTTGATCTGGGGCGAGACGGGGAGGCCCTCACCGACCAGCGCCTCGACCTCGGCGGCGTCCTCGGGGAAGTCGGGGGCCAGCGCGCAGATGTAGACCGGCCCGCGCGGCGCGCGCGTGTCCTCGCCCGCGATCCGCGCCAGAAGCTGCGCGACGGAGGCGGGTGCGCCGCAATCGTCGACGAAGACGCGCAGGCCGCGGGCCTCGGCGGCCACGGCGTCGTCCACGAGCTGCACCGCCTCGCCGCGCAGGCGCAGCGTTCCCTCCTGCATCTCGGCCCGGACCTGCACGCGGACGTTGGTGCCGGGCTCGAGGATGTGGCGCGCGGCCTCGAGCGCCTCGGAGAACAGCATGACCTCGTAGGTGCCGGTCGGATCGGACAGGCCCACGAAGGCGAAGCGCGTGCCCCGCTGGCTCTTGCGCTCCTGCCGGAACGAGACGGCGCCCGCCATCCAGGTGACGAAGTCGCCGCCCTGCACGCGCCGCTCGACCTCGGCGCAGGTCAGGCAGCCCTTGCGCTTGAGCGCGGCCATGTAGTCGTCGAGCGGGTGGCCGGAAAAGTAGAAGCCCACCGCCTGGTGTTCCTCGGCGAGGCGGACGGAGGGCATCCAGTCGGGCGCGTCGGGCAGGCGCGGCTCGGGCAGGTCCTCGCCCGCCTCGCCGAAGAGCGAGACCTGCGCGCTGCCCTTCTGCTCGTGGATCGCGGCGGAATAGGCGGTGAGCGCGTCGAGCCCCGCAAGCACGCGGGCGCGGTTGCGGTCGAGCGCGTCGAAGGCGCCCGAGCGCGCCAGCATCTCGAGCGGGCGCTTCCCCACGCGCTTGAGGTCGACGCGGCGGGCGAAGTCGAAGAGCGTGGCGAAGGGCCTCGCTCCCCGCGCCTCGACGATCAGGCGCATCGCGTCCACGCCCACGTTCTTGAGCGCGCCGAGGGCGTAGAGAAGGCGCCCGCCCTCGACCGTGAAGGTCGCGGCCGAGCGGTTCACGCAGGGCGCCAGCACCTCGATCCCCATGCGGTCGACCTCGGCCTTGTAGATGGCGAGCTTCTCGGTGAGGTGGATGTCGCAGTTCATCACGGCGGCCATGAACTCGACGGGATGGTTCGCCTTCAGCCACGCGGTCTGGTAGCTGACGACGGCATAGGCGGCGGCGTGGGACTTGTTGAAGCCGTAGTTGGCGAACTTCTCTAGCAGGTTCCAGGTGTCCAGCGCGGTCCTGTCGTCGACGCCGTTCTTCTTCGCCCCGTCCATGAACTTCG
>NZ_JBQLZP010000182.1:0-1065 GCF_052168335.1 Roseicyclus sp.
CCATCGGCGAGACCAACGACCAGGGCGAGGCCAAGGTCTTCTTCGAGCTGAACGGCCAGCCCCGGACGATCCGGGTGCCGAACCGCAAGATCGCCGCCACCCAGGTCAAGCGCCCGAAGGCCGAGAACGGCAACCCCGCCCATGTCGGCGCGCCGATGCCCGGCGTCGTGGCGACGGTCGCGGTCGCGGCCGGCCAGAAGGTGAAGCAGGGCGACCTTCTCCTGACCATCGAGGCGATGAAAATGGAGACGGGCATCCACGCCGAGCGCGACGCCACGGTGAAGGCCGTCCACGTCAGCGCGGGCGGCCAGATCGACGCCAAGGACCTGCTCCTCGAGTTCGACGCCTGAGCCGCGCACGGCCCGCCCCGTCCGCATTTCGGCCGCACCGGGGCGCGGTTTCGCCCGCACCCTGCCCTTTTCCCGCCCGACGCCGCCTGTATCGAATCGTTAAGGGGCGTTTAACCAGGGAACGAGTGCCATGCGGCTCCTCAATTTTCTCAAGTCGGACTCGGGCGCCGTCACGGTCGACTGGGTCATGCTCACCGGCGCGACCACCGGCCTCGGCCTCGCCACGATGGGCGTCGTCTCCACCGGCGTCGAGAGCCTTTCGGATCGCACCTCGAACACGCTCGGCGCCATCACGATCTCCGACCGGTTCGCGGAGCTCTTCCAGGCGGTGCAACTCGCCGCCAGCGACTTCTCCAACGGCAACGCCGGCGGCTGGACCGGCGCCTCCGTGTCGAACGTGGGCGGCCTTCTGGGCGAGCTCCTGCGGATCGGGCCGAACGGCCTCGCCGAGGTCACGCTGGACGTGCCCGCGGGCGCCTCGGAGGCGGTGTTCACCTTCAGCCTGATCGGCGGCGACAGCCTCGACAGCGAATCCGCCACCGTCATGATCAACGGCCAGCCGGTCACCATCGCCACGGGCAACCACGGCGCGATCTCCTGGGCGGGGCAGGACGTGCCCGGCGTGACGGTGGAGACGAACGTGCTGAGCCAGGGCTCCGAACTCGGCGGGGCGACCACCGAGACCTGGCGCGAGTCCGTCACCACCGTCAGCATC